>JAPPQC010000049.1 GCA_028817225.1 Gammaproteobacteria bacterium
CACTAACCCTTAAGGTGTCAATATTATTGAGTGCATATTCAAATTCAGACCTGACAAGATTAAAGATTTCTCCGCGACAACGATTGTAACGCAAGTAGGTTCTGAAAGCTGCTTGCCAACACGCCGGCTTAGAGTATGGAAAAATCTGTCTCGACTTTTTCTGTACCCATACCTCATCCAATCCATAGATATTGACAAGATTTCTACCTAATAATGCGTATTCAGGAGTAGTAAGGGTAGGCTCCCCTGCAAAACGCGCATCTAAAATTTCAAATATTTCTGGCAACGCTTCAGATTTTCCTTCATGCTTGCGCACCCAGTAACCATAACGAATAAGCCTTTCTAATGCACAGCCACGAGTAGTATTAATCGCCTCAGTCAAGGGGTCACCTCGGCCCACAAGAATCGGTCTGTTCTCATCCAGTCTCCAATCATATCCTTTACACAACTTAGTCAAAATATTGCAGATGTGACCACGCCAAGTGACATGGACATTAGACGCACTGTCCAAACATGCATCCACGAAATCAAGAATAGCCAAATGTGCGGAACGCCAGCATGGTCGTTCTGCTGAAACGTTAGAATATTCTTCTTTTGTGTGCGACGGACAGTCTGGATGGCTTAGAATCAAATCACATACATCAAACCATGTCGAAAGATGCTCCACAGAGCCATCCTTGACAAATTTGGAGGCTACATTCACCACACAAGTGAAATAAATAGGTCTCTTAATCTTCTGCCAACGATGTTTCCCCCAGTTCGCAAAACGTTTTGGTTGTTCAGTTATAACTTGCTGAAAGGCATATTTTAATCCGATAAAATCCACCAACGGCTCACCAACTTTGGATTGAGTATTCTCCCATTCATTCAGAAACATTATCAAATCTTCATCTGACATGTCAGTCAACTGTTTTATACTCTTGGGGCTCTGGTGGCTAACTGATTGAACCCTTTCGCCACTTTCTCTACGAGAAGACTCATCTTCATCAGCCAATTGATCTCCCATCTCCTGCAAGAGTTTAAGATAATATCCCTTATACTCCCCAAAGAGAACATTCTCAAAAGGCTTGAGTTGCGCCAAATGAAAATACCGCTGATGTTCAGTAAAAGCCTCCGCTGAGAAAGATTCGCCCCAGTAGGATTGCCGCCGGCGGAAATCACTCTCATCTGGACCCTGCAAGATTGAACTGAATATCTTTTCCCGTTCACCCTTAGTTAAAAGATTTTCTTTAAAGCGTTCACAAGCTGACTGTATCAGTTGTCGAAGCTCATCGTAATATTCATACTTGTCATAATGCTTGTATGCTTGTATGCACTCACAAATACCTGGCTTGGTTTGCTCTAACAAATGATTGGCATACAGATGACACCGAATACGATTGAATATGGCCCAGCGTTTTTCACACAGATTCTTATCAAGGTCAGAGATGGCATCAAATTGCCTTTTATAAACCTGTTCGCAGGCATAGGTTAGTGCATGAACTAACCCTTCTTGAGGGCTAATATAATCTTCTGAAGGTTCGCCAATCAACGGGCACCAGATTGTAGAGGGATCTTCCCATTGGTCTTCACTTTGTCCTTCTTCTGGATGCCATAATTGAAGCATGTACGCCACGGCTTCTATTAAAGCAATAGCGGTCTCTAATGGCGCAATATCTGCCAGTGGCCGAATTCCTTTATTAAGGATTTCCTCATACTCATAATCAGAAAATTTTGGGGATGGCCAAATGAAGCATGGTTCAATATCTTTTCTATCGGGCATGTGGAACGCAATTAACGGGCGAGCAACCCTCAAAGCAGCAGCTAGGCCCTCATCTCCTCCCTTCGCCCATTTAGGCAACAACTTTGGGACATTAAGATATTGCAGGAAAGCCATAGAGTCCAAATAATTATGAATCTTTTCCTCCAAGAGAAGTGAAAGATTCACATCCTTAATTTTTAAGGCGATCTCAACTATCTCTTCCAAAACTCTTGAATTATCTGTGCCTTCCATCTCTCTGATAATTGCGGAAACTTCCTCAGGCACATCACCCACAATCTTCGATAAATAATGCACTGGCTCCCACCCCGGAAGGGTCACATAACCCCCTCCGACCGACATGGCCCCCGGAGGTCTTTTGAAACAATTACGCAAAGGCTTTAACCATTTGGAATCTACAACTTCACGAAAAAAGAAGTCAAAATTTGCAGGTTCCCGGTTAATCAAATCTTGAATCTTTTGTACATCCTCTTCCGATGGGCTTTGGTCTTTTTCAAGTATTTCATTAATTTCATGGTGGCTTCTGGCAATAGTGGGCACCATCGTGAGCATGATTACATGCTCGAAAAGATTTAACAGTGATTGGAAATCCTCTGCGCTATTAGTGGTGACATGATGATTAATGTTGTGATGCGTGTAGTCTTGCAACTTCCCCCACAATTCAGAAAAGCCACGACATATTTTCTCTAAGGTCTCTTGGTCAGGTTTAGGAAACAGATTAGCGGCAAACCAGGATCTCATCGATTCCCTGCGAGTCGGCTGCAAATTTTTGTCCAAATATTTACGTATCTTCTCTAATGCTTTTGCAAGAGACGATGTTATCTTCCTTCCTTCTAATGGCTTTCCACCGTATATTTCATCTTGGTCAAGTTTTTCACTAATCGTTTTCCGCATTTCGTGAAAGGATGATTCAGGGGGTGGTGATTTAGCTGCCGCAGGAGTCATTTTGAAAAGTTTTTCAAGTATCTCCCGAAGAGAATTCGCAGCCTGAGAGAACCGGTCCGGATTCCGCTTGTCGGCTAATACGCAAATAGCGCCGAAATACCAATCGCCGAGTTTTCTACCCTCACTTTTATTTTCTTTCTCCACATCTCGCAATATTCTTAATACTGACTCTTGATCAGATGTCAAATGAATAGGAGGAGGGAAATTACTTCCTTCTTGATTAAATTCGTTCATGGGGTCTCTTTGCTCCAAAAATTTACAAGAACCATACTTTCATGCCGGCCTCAACGTAGGAAAGCCCCTCCATGTGCCCCCCCGTAATCTCTGTATCGCTAAGAACGGGGGCACCCGCCGCCATGAATAAGGATTTTCTAGAATCCCACAAAGAAGCGAATAATGCAAACTCACCTCCGTAATGTTCTATTAGACAGCCGTATATCAAATCGTTATCCAGCCTTATCAGGCGCTGTGTCTCATGTTCAATTGAGGCCCATACTTCATCCCCTACCAAATCCGGCATCTTGTGGAATGAGAATGAGTTGTCATCAAGCGCATCAGCATCCGATATTTTTTCTCCTGCGATATTCGCAAGCGCTACCGGATTAATTTTAAGTTTATCAAGCATATCCTCAAGGGAAACATGCCAGTCTTCATTAAAACAACATTCACGAAAACTCAAATACATCATAAGCAAACAAATTGCCCTGAACTTGACAATCCCCTCCCCTTCACCGGACATGCCATCCACCTGGTCAATATCATCAACTTTTTTGTAGTATTCATTATCCACATCACGAGGGTCAAGGAGATAACCCTTCCACAAGGCACCCCATGATTCCTCAAACCATCTCATCTCATGATGCCTTTCCCACGAGTCCAAAGGCTTGCACCCGTACTCTGCAAAAAAATCGCTTACATCAGACCAGTTCACAATATCTGGCACGTCTTCGTCAAAAAGCAAATACATAATTACAAAGGCTTATTGCTCCAGAATATACTAACCGGCACCGCCCACATCCCTTCCCCGAACGGCAGCACACTCTCCCCCGCATACAGGACAATCCCGACAAACTCCTTCTGCGCCAGGTTTTTCTGGAACCATTTCAGATGCTTGAAGTCATCCCCCTGCACGGTGGAACTCGCCTTTACCTCTATCCCCAGCAGCGCACCGTCCTCGCGCTCAACCAGCAGGTCAATCTCGCGCTTCTTCTGGTCGCGGTAGTGGAAGATTTCATGGCGCACATCTTCCTCGGTGTCAACCTGGGCGGCCAGTTCATTGAAGACGAAAGTTTCAAACAACTTGCCGGTCTGGTCGGAAGTCAGGTTGTCCGGTTTCCATCCGAGGATGGACGCCATCAGCCCTGAATCCGTCATGAAGATTTTGTGCTGCTTGCCGACCTGTGCGTAGTCCGTCCTTGTCCAGGGTGGCACAGGTTCGACGAGGTAAAGCAGCCGCAACGCCTCAATGTAACTCTCCGCGGTTTCACGCTGTATGCCCAAGCCGGAAAGAATTGCCGAGATATTCATATACCTCCCCGACCACGCGGCCATCACCGGGACGAGATTACGCAAGGCGCCGTGGCGCCTGAGGCGGGATATGTCCTTCAGGTCCTGCTGCAACAGCGATTCAATGAAATTGCCGCACCATTTCTGGCGCTGCGCGCGGCTCAACTTCACCGCTTCGGGAAAGCCGCCCCGAAACCCAAGTTCAAGCAATCGCTTGCGGTTGCCGGCGGCGGCAATTTCCCCCGCCTGGAAGGAACGGCTGAACGCGATCTTCAGAAACCCCGGCTTGACTTTCCTCATCTCGCCCTGGGTCAGCAGGCGCAGCCGGATTCTGTGCACCCGCCCGGCCAGTGATTCCATCGCGGTGGGCGCCGCCAGTATATTGGACGAGCCGGTCAGCAGAAATTGTCCGGGACGGTTGTCTTCATCCACCACTTGTTTGATGGCCAGAAGCAACTCCGGAATCCGCTGAAACTCGTCAATAATCAGCGTGGATCGGTTGTGCCGCACCAGCCCCCGCAGGTCATTGCGGGCGGCTTCCAGTGTCTGCGGGTCGTCCAGAGTGAGGTAGCCCGTGTTGCCGGACGCCAGTTTCCGCGCCAGCGTGGTTTTGCCGCACTGGCGGGTGCCCGACAACACCACAATTCTCGAGTATTTCAGGGCCTGCTTGACAAGGGACTGCTGCCAGCGCGGGTAAGTGCTCATGATGGCCTCAGTATGCCAGAATCGTCAGATTTTACCATTAGAGACCGTCAGATTTTATGGTTAGAGGGCGTCAGATTTTACTGACAGAGGCCGTCAGATTTTTAGGTTAGGGGGCGTCAGATTTTACCATTAGAGACCGTCAGATTTTATGGTTAGAGGGCGTCAGATTTGTGCATTATGTGGTGTCAGATTTGTGTATTACAGGCGGTCGTATCGTGCTGATATATCACCGTTTTCCCTTCTATATCAGCGATATAGAGCAAATCAAGCCATTCCGGAACCGAGACGCTGGCCACCCGCAAATTGCTGGCCGCCGCCAGTTCGCAGAAGCGCTCATCCACCAGGTCGCTGAAAGCGTCCACCTTTGCCACCGGCACCGGCTTTATCAGCACCAGCCAGTCGGCGCCGAGGCGCTCGGCGAGGCAGGCGGCGATGGAGTCCGAGGTCAGGCGCCAGTCAAGGCTGGGTGCGGGGCGGTTTTGCGGCAGCCATACCGAAGCGTCTTCCGATGGCAACCAGATACCGCAACCACCCGGCGGTATGCCCTGCACCCGCTCCGCCTCCTGTGAATCCGGCAATGCAACTGCGCCATCGCCATCATCCCCAACAACGCCCATTTGCACCCGCTCCGCCGCCGGCAACCCCGACAGCGCGGCCAGCATCAGACCGTACTGGCGCATCGCCAACAGCGCCATATCGTGCGCGGTTTTGTCCGCGAACAGCCAGCGTTGCTGCGCGCGGCGCACCTGGTCGGCGAACGGGCCGCCGCCGGGAACGACAACCGCGCTGTGCGGCGCCTTGACGAGGGCGGCGGCGTGCGCCAGCACACGCCTGAGTTCCGGGCGGTAATAAAGACTGCCGCCAACCTTGATGATGTATTTCACAATCCGCCGAACAACTGCATCATCGAGGAAACCTTGTCGAGCGTTTCCTGGTATTCAAATTCGGCTTCGGAGTCGGCGACGATGCCGCCGCCGCCGAAGAACACAATCCTGCCGGGCCGGTGCAGCGCGGTGCGGATGGCGATACTGAGGTCCACATCGCCGTGGCGGCTCAGGTAGCCGATGGCGCCGCAGTAAACGCCGCGACGGTCGGGTTCCAGTTCCTCGATAATCTCCATCGCGCGCAGTTTGGGCGCGCCGGTGATGGAGCCGCCGGGAAAGCACCCCCTCATCAGGTGCAGCGCGTCCATCCCCGGCGCGAGGTCGCCTTCAATGGTGCTGACCAGATGGTGCACATTGGCGAAACTTTCAATGTCGAACAAGCGGCTGACGCGAATCGAGCCGGGAACGCAGGTCTTGCCGATGTCGTTGCGCAGCAGGTCCACTATCATCAGGTTCTCGGCACGGTCCTTGACGCTGGCGCGCAGGTTCTCCATCTCGCGCGCATCCGCCGCCGGGTCGTCGCGGCGCGGGCGCGTGCCCTTGATGGGCCGCGTCTCGACATGGCCGCCGCCAAGCCGCAGAAAGCGCTCGGGCGAAATGCTGATGACCTGCAAATCGCCGAAGTCAAGATAAGCCGAAAAAGGCGCCGGGTTCAGGTCGTGCAGTTGCCGGTAAATTCGCCACGGGTCGCATTCAATCTCAACCGTGAACTTCTGCGCGAGGTTCACCTGGTAACAATCGCCGGCGCGGATGTATTCCTTGATGGCATGAAAACGCTCGATGTAGCCGCGCTTGTCCATGTTGGCCCGCGGCCCGCGCACAACGCGGCACGCCGCCGACGATGCGCGCGGCGCGCGCTGTTCGCACAGCATCCGCCACACGGCGGCAAAGTCGCCCTCGCCGAACTGCGCGCACGGACGCCCCACCAGCGCAATCTCGCGGCGTTTGTGGTCGGCGACGACGGCCCAGTCGTAAATGCCGAGCAGCAATTCCGGCGCCCGCTCGCGGTCGGCGGCGATGTTCGGCAGTTGCTCAATGCGCCGCCCCAGGTCGTAACTGAAATAGCCGATGGCGCCGGTCTGAAACGGGCAGTCGCCGGCGCCTTCCAGGCGCTCGCTCCACAGGTGCGCGCGCACAACATCAAAAGGGTCGCCGTCAAAATGCTCGCGATTGCCGTCGCGCTCCTCGACGGTGGTTACGCCGTCGCGGCTGCGAATCACGCGGGCCGGGTCGGCGGCAAGGATGTCGTAGCGCCCCAGGCGGCCATAGTGCCCGTAGGCCATGCCGCCGTGCAGAAACACCGCGCCGGGCAGACCGGCCAGGCGCTCGAACAGCACGGCGGTGTCGCGCATGTATGGCACGGGCCTGCGCCACAGCGCACCGGTTTCAGCGGGTGGTTTGTTCATCGTTGATGCTCGCAAGGCGGGCCACGCTGACCGCCGCAGCGCAGTCACAAGCGCACTGCGACAGTTCATCCGGCAGTGTAGCAAACAGTTCGTCAAAACCGGCAAAGCGGCGCGAGCAGGCGTTTGCGACGCGACGCGCCAGAAACGCACCGGCGCCGGCGCCGACAACGGGCGCGCGCGCGTCCAGCGCCTCCCTCGCAACCAGCACGCGCACGGCCTCGACGATCTTGCGCTGCTGCACCGCGGCGATGGCAAGCGCCGCCCCCCGCCAGCGCGCCGTGTTACCGTCGTCATCGCAGCCGAACATGCGCGCCAGGCGCCGCGCGCTGCCGGCGGGCGTTTTGTCGCCGTTGTCGCACGCCGGATGCTGGTCGGCGCGCTCCGGCAGCCATCCGAGCAAGCGATACACATCGGCGGTCGCGGCGAAGCGTTCGGCGGCAACCGGGTGCTGTAAGCCGTTGATGTCAAAGCAATCGGCAAGCGCCATCACCGGCGTGCGCACGACGCCGGTGTACAGCAGTTCGCCCGCCTGCATCCGCGCCGCGTCGGTGTGCGCGCGCGCGCAAACCCGCCCACCGCTGAACGGCGCGAGGTCGGTCGTCGTGCTGCCGATGTCCAGCAGCAGGCCGTCGCCGAAATGCGCGGCGGCAAGGCTTGCTGTCGCGTGCCAGTTGGCCGAGGCGATGCGCCCGGTGAAGGCGGCAAAGCGGTCGGCGACGACAATGCCCGCGTCGCCCGCATAGACCGCAAACGTCCGCCCAAGCAGTTCGCCCATCCGCCGGACAATCGCGTCAACGCCGTGCGCGCGGTCGGTGAAGCAGTCGGCGAGTTCGCCGGTCATCGTTACGATATGGCGCGCGGGCGCCGCACCCACTTCGGCGCTGACCAGACGGTACGCTTCATCCAGGCGTTCAACACCGCGCCACAGCGCACACGGCGCCTGCGCGACGCACGCCACCCGGCCATCGGGCGCCAGCCGCGCCGCCTTCAGATGCGCGCCGCCGACATCCCAGCCAATCCAGTCCGCGCCGCCGCCGGTGTGGTTCATGCGGCGCCGTCCAGCCGGACTTCAACGGGAACAAAGCGGCGCCGCGACACGGGTGTGCACGCCTCGCCGCGCACCGCGCGGATAACTTCGGCGCACGGGTTCAGGCCGGTCGAGGCGGCAAGGCCCGCGAAAGATGTTGTCACCCGCGGGTTGATTTCCAGCAGATGCAATGTGTTGTCGCCGTCCACAATCAGGTCAATACCGACATGACCGACGATGCCGGGAAAACTGCGCTGCACGCCGGCGGCCAGTTCCTCAAAACCCAGCGCCTCCCGCGCCAGCGCATTAACATGACACGCGCGCAACCGAAAGCGCCCTCCTTCTTTCGGTGCGTTTGCTGCGTGTGCCGCGTTTGCTGCGTCCGGCGTTTTTGCTGCGTTTGCTGCATCCGGCACGTTTGGCGCATCTGGTGCATCCAGCGTGACTTCCTGGCGGTTGGCGCCGATGATGTACGGCGCGCCGGTGGACGGGTAAATCACATTCAGACTGGCGGCAACGCCCGGCAGATACGGCTGGCACAGGTGATTGCCGCGCAAAGAACCGCGCGGCGGCGATTCACCGGCGCGCAGCAGATACACCGACTCGCAGCCGGCGCCGTCGTCGGGCTTGACGACCAGGTCGCGGTCTTGCGGAAAACGCAGATCGCCGAGGCGCGCGGTTTCAACGCAGCGCACGCCGTTTTGCCGCAGGCGCAGGAAGGCGCTGTATTTGCCGCCGGCCTTCTCGACAACCGGCGCCGGGGAATTCAGCAGCAAACACGAACCGCCGCGCGCAAGGCGGCAGAACTGTGCAAGCAGCCCGCCGGTTTCCGGCGCAACCGGCCAGAAGGCGTCGGCGTCTTCAAGCGCCGCGCCGACAACGGCGGCGCAGTCGTCGCCGGCGCGCACCCATGCCAGGCCGGTCGGATAGTCCGGCGGCGGCAGGCGCGCATCGCGCACGGTAACCAGGCGCACGCCGTCCATCGCCGACAGACCGCGCCCCAATGCATACAGCATCAACTCACCCTCGCGCGCCAACGCCGACAGGCCGAGCGGCGGTGCCGATGAGCCGGGCGCTGACAGGCCAAGCGCCGGCGCCGATGGACCATCTGCGCCGCCGCTGGTGGCGTATTCAAACAAAACTATCTTCATCTGCGTTATTCTTTGTCCGGGCCGGGCGACGGGCGAATCAGGCAAACCATCTTGAAACTCATTCCCGCAATAGACCTCAAGGACGGCTGCGTCGTGCACGCGCGCGGCGGCGACAGGCGCCGTTACCGGCGGCTTGAACTGCCGCTGTTTCCGAGCGCGCAGCCGCTGGATGTCATCGCGCGCCTGCTCGATGGCGGGCCGGGCGCCGCGCCATCACGTGGGGTCATGTGAAGTCACTCCCTGTGACGTGACTGCCACTTCCCGCGAGTTACAGCCTGTAGGAGCTCAAACGTACCCAAAACTTGGCTTATAGGCCTTCTGCAGCCATTTACAGGTGACTTCCGGTCAAATGACTACTCCCGGCTCACTACCGGTCACGTGGGGTCGCGTGAGGTTATTTCCTGCCACGTGACTGCCACCACCTGCGAGTTACAGCCCTGTACGAGTTCAAACGTACCCAAAACTTTGTTTGCATGCCTTTTACAGGCACTTCCAGGTGACTTCCGGTCAAATGACATCACTTCCGGGGCACTTCTGCTCGCGTGGGGTCGCATGAGTTCATTTCCTGTCACGTGACTGTCACGTCTTGCAAGTTACAGTCCTGTAGGAGTTCAAACGAACCCAAAACTTGACTTACAGGCCTTATACAGCCACTTCAGGTGACTTGCGATGAAATGACGTCACTTCCGGTTCACTTCCGTTCACGTGGGGTCGCTGAGGTCGTTTCCTGTCAAGTGACTGCCACCTCCTGCGAGTTACAGCCCTGTAGGGTGTGTGTGTGTGTGTGTGTGTGTGTTGTGTGTGTGTGTGTGTGTTGTGTGTGTGTGTGTGTGTGT
>JAPPQC010000050.1 GCA_028817225.1 Gammaproteobacteria bacterium
CCGATTTTCCAGACTTCCTTTTCGCGGAAAGCCGGTATGGTCTGGCGGCGCGCGGCATTGTTCACCGCCGGAGCCGACAGTCCGTTCTGTCTGGCATATTCCGACAGGCGGATGACATTCTCCCCTCTCATGTAGGTCGTTCGCTTGTGCAGTGATTCCAGCAGGGCCAGGGTCAGAATCTTTTCCATGGGTTTTGTTCGGTCTTTTTCGTTGTAATCCCTCAACGCCTGGTAATACACCTGCTTCTCCTTGTTGCGGATGATGATGCGCGGGAAGTCCAGCGCCAGCAACTGGAAGTTGATAATCACCCGCCCCATGCGCCCGTTGCCGTCACAAAACGGATGGATGGTTTCAAAGTCCAGGTGAAATTTGGCGATTTTGTCCAGGAAATAACTGTCCAGGTCGTTTTCATGGACAAAGAGTATCTCTTCCATCATGCGCTCGACATGTTCCGGCGCGGGCGCGATGTGCGGGCCGACTCTGACAAACTCGCCCTTTTGCCGGAAGCGCCCGGCGATGGAGTCGTCAATGCCGCCCATCAGCATATTGTGCAAAAGCAATATGAGTTCGCCGGAAAGCGGTTCGGTCCTGGCCTTGGTGCGCTTATAAGCAATCACCCGCGCCAGATTTTTCGCCTCAAACACTTCGCGCACGGACACATTGCGCGACAACTCCATCTCCAGCAGAATTTTCTCCGTCTCCCGGAGCGTCAGCGTGGAATTCTCAATGGCGTTGGAGTTATAGACATTTTCCGGCGTTTCCGCCTCGTCAATCAATGCCAGCAGGGATTCTTTGCCACCTTTCAAGGCGGCGTATTCCATCCGCAGGGCATTGATTCTTTGCCTGATAGATTGAGAAGTGGCCATCGCCCCATTATATCAATTAACCGAAATATTGAAATATCCGTGAATTGGGTAGTGAAAATGGTGTCTATTAACGGAATATAACTGTTTTTGGTGTTGTTTTGGGGCAAAATGCATGAATTCTTTACATATCTATTGACAATTATTTTTACACGCCTTATGCTGACAGGCGCCATGTTTGAAAAATTTATCCGGCAGCAGCGCACCAGGCGCAACATGACGCAGCAATACCTCGCGTCGGAACTCGGCGTTTCCCGCCCGACCTACATGCAGATTGAGCGCGGGGAGCGGGAACTCACCGTGTCCGAAGCCAGGGCACTGGCGGCGCTTTTTGACATGCCGCTGGAGAATTTTCTTGCGGAAGAGGAACCGAAGCACGATGTAATCATTGAAAAAAAGCCGCCTGAAAAATCAGGCAATCTGCAAATCCGCGTCACGAGAAAAAACCTCGACAAGTTCAGGCAGGTCCTGCTGTATGTTCTGAACAAGGCCGGCGGCAAGCCGAATATCGGCGAAACGGTGCTGCACAAATTGCTCTACTTCATTGATTTCGACTATTACGAGAAGTTCGAGGAAAACCTGATGGGCGCGACCTACATCAAGAGCCGCCGCGGCCCCGTGCCGGTTGAGCTCGGCCCCATCATCAGAGACATGCAGAAACAAGGGGAACTGGAGGCCGTGAAAAGCGAATATTTCAGGTACTCGCAGAAAAAATACCTGCCGCGAAAGCGCCCCGACCTGGACAGGCTGACCGCCCGCGAAATGGATCACATTGACGATGTGCTGGCGCGCCTCTCGGACAAAAACGCCGCAGAAATGGAAAACTACTCGCACGGAGACATTCCGTGGATGTCCGCGCAGGACGGCCAACCGCTTTCCTACGAGAGCGTCTTTTACCGCGATGAAAGATACTCCGTGAGAAACCATGACGATGCGCTTTGATGAACTGCCGGCATTTCAGAAGGAACGAAAGCGACTCGGAAAAAAATACAAATCACTGGCGGACGACCTGCGGGAGTTCCGGAATGTGGTCTCCGTCATTCCCCTCGGCAACAGCAAGCATTTCCATGTCATCACGCAAACCGGGGGCCTGCATATCGTCAAAGCCCGCCTGTTTTGCAGATACCTGAAAGGCTCCTCCCTGCGGGTGATTTACGCCTGGCGGGAGGAAAACCGGCAGATTGAGTTCATCGAGTTGTACGACAAAAAAAGAACAGAAAACGAAGACCGCGACAGAATCAGGGAATATCTGGACAACCACTGATTGAATCAAACCCTACCCCAGTCGCGCCCCAATCACCGCCTTTACCGCCTCCAGTTCCGGCTCCACCGTCCGTATCTCGCCCTGCGCCTGGCGAATCGCCACATCCGGGTCTTTCAGTCCGTGGCCGGTCAGCGTGCAGACGATGCGGCTGCCGGCCTTGATCTTGCCGGCCTCGATATCCTTCATCAGGCCCGCGATTGAAATCGCCGAGGCCGGTTCGCAGAAAATCCCCTCGCGTTCGGCCAGCATCCGCTGCGCCGCCAGAATCTCCTCGTCGGAAAGGCGGTCAAACCAGCCGCCGGATTCCTCGCCCGCCATCAGCGCCATCTCCCAACTCTGCGGATTGCCGATGCGAATCGCGGTCGCGACGGTGTCCGGCTTCTCGACCTTCCTGCCCAGCACAATCGGCGCCGCGCCCGCGGCCTGATAGCCTAACATCCGCGGACGCCGCGTCGCAAACGCCCCGCCGTCGCAGCGGTAGGCATCGCCCAGCGCCTGCTTCGCCTTGTCAACACAGCCGCTCGGCTGCCCGGCGGCCTCGGAATAGCCCATCCAGTAGGCCGAAATGTTGCCGGCGTTGCCGACCGGCAGGCAGTGGTAGTCTGGCGCGTCGCCCAACGCCTCGACAATCTCGAAAGCCGCGGTCTTCTGCCCCTGCAAACGATACGGATTCACCGAATTGACCAGCGTGACCGGCGCCTGCCGCGCCAGCGTCTTGACCAGTTCCATGCCCTGGTCAAAGTTGCCCTTGATTTGCACGACGACGGCGCCCTCGATGATCGCCTGCGCCAGTTTGCCGAGCGCGATGTTGCCGTCCGGAATCAGCACAAACACCGCCAGCCCCGCGCGCGCGCCGTAGGCCGCCGCCGAGGCCGATGTGTTGCCGGTCGAGGCGCAAATCAGCGCGCGGCTGCCCTCGCCGACCGCCTGCGTCACCGCCACCGTCATGCCGCGGTCCTTGAACGAGCCGGTCGGGTTCAGCCCCTCGTATTTGACATGAATCTCCACCGGCGTCTTCAAACCGGCGGGAATGTTGCGAAGTTGAATCAGCGGCGTCGCGCCCTCGCACAACGACACCGGCTCGACGCCGTCGGCAAGCGGCAAACGCCCGCCCCACGCCGCAATCAGGCCGTCACGCCCTTTCACCGCGCACCTCCCCGTGCCGCCATACACGCCCGGCTTGACGCCGCCGCTCTCCAGCCGTCACGCTCCTTCATCGCGCGCCTCCCCGTGCAGCGGCTCCACCCGAATCCGCACCACCTTGTCGTCCACGCTGTCAAGCGCGCGTATCCTGTCCACCGCCTCGTCCATGTCGCGCTCGCGCACCGGGTAGGTCATCAGCACCAGCGGCACCGGCTTGCCGTCGCCGCTGGTCTCCTTCTGCATCACCGCCTCGATGCTGATGTTCAGGTCGCCGAGCACGCGCGTAATCGCCGCCAGCACGCCCGGCTCGTCCTTCACCTGCAAGCGCAGGTAATACGCGGTGACGACATCGCCGATGTCGAGCACCGGCACATCCGACAGCGCGTCGGGCTGAAAGGCCAGATGCGGCACGCGGTTTTCCGGGTCCGATGTCAGCGCCCGCACCACATCAATCAGGTCGGCCACGACCGCCGACGCGGTCGGCTCGGCGCCGGCGCCGGCGCCGTAGTACAGCGTCGGCCCCGCGGCGTCGCCGTCCACCATCACCGCGTTCATGACGCCCTCGACATTGGCCAGCATCGAGTCGCCGCGTATCAATGTCGGGTGCACGCGCAGTTCAATGCCGCCGCCCGTGCGTTTCGCAATCGCCAGATGCTTGATGCGGCAGCCGAGTTCCCCGGCGTAGAGAACATCGCGGCTGTCCATGCCGGCCAGCCCCTCGATGTGCACATTGCCGAATTGCAGCGGAATGCCGAAAGCCGTCGCCGCGATGATCGTCAGTTTGTGCGCGGCGTCTATGCCGTTCACATCAAACGACGGGTCGGCCTCGGCGTAGCCCAGCAGTTGCGCCTCGGCCAGCGCGTCGGCGAAACTGCGCTGTTTGTCGCGAATCTGCGTCAGGATGAAGTTCGTCGTGCCGTTGATGATCCCGACCAGCCGGTCAATGCGGTTGCCGGACAAGCCCTCGCGCACCGCCTTGACAATCGGAATGCCGCCGGCGACCGCCGCCTCAAACGCAACCATCACGCCGCGCCGCTGCGCCGCCTCGAAAATCTCCCGCCCGTAATCCGCAATCAGCGCCTTGTTCGCCGTCACCACGTGCTTGCCGTTGTCAATGGCGCGCAGAACCAGCCCGTGCGCGGGGTCGAGGCCGCCGAACAACTCGACGACGACATCAATGTCGCCGTCGTTGACGACATCGTCGGGGTTGTCCGACAGCGCGATGCCCGCCAAATCCGCCGGGCGCCGCCGCTTGAGGTCGCGCGCCACCGCGCGCCTGACCTCGATGGTGCGCCCGGCGCGGCGCCTGATTTCATCGGCGTTGCGCGCGAGCACATTGAGCGTGCCGCAGCCGACGGTGCCAAGCCCCAGCAGGCCCACCGAAACCGGTTTCACTTTGTTCCTCCCAATGTTTTCCTGATGTTGCGCACCGCCTGGCGAATGCGCTGCTCGTTCTCGATGAGGCTGAAGCGCACATGGCCGTCGCCGTATTCACCGAAGCCGACCCCCGGCGAGACCGCGACATGCGCGCGTTCAAGCAGCATCTTGGCGAACTCGAGCGAACCCGTCGCGCGAAACTCCTCCGGCAGCGGCGCCCACACAAACATCGTCGCACGCGGCTTGTCAAACTCCCAGCCGGCGTTGGCCAGCCCCTCGCACAGCACATCGCGGCGCTTGCAGTACAGCCGCCGCGTCTGCTCGACGCAATCCTGCGGCCCCTCGAGCGCGCTGATGGCGGCAACCTGCACCGGCGTGAACATGCCGTAATCCAGGTACGACTTGATGCGCGACAGCGCCGCCACCAGGTCGGCGTTGCCGCACATGAAGCCCACCCGCCAGCCGGGCATATTATAGGTTTTCGACAGCGAATAGAATTCAACGGCGATTTCACGCGCGCGCGGCACCTGCAATATCGAAGGCGCGCGGTAGCCGTCAAACACCAGTTCGGCGTAGGCGAGGTCGTTGATGACCCAGATGCGGTGCTCCAGTGCGACCTCGACGACCTGCTCGAAAAAGCCGGCCTCGACGCAGGCGGTCGTCGGGTTGGTCGGAAAATTCAGAATCAGCAGTTTCGGCTTCGGCCAGGCGTCGCGGATGGCCTTGACCAGCGCCGGAAAAAAATCGTCCACCGACAGAATCGGGATGTCTTGAATGTCGGCGCCGGCGATGACGCAGCCGTACGGATGAATCGGGTAGGCCGGGTTCGGCACCAGCACGCGGTCGCCCGGCTCGAGCATCGCCAGCGCCAGATGCGCCAGCCCCTCCTTCGAGCCGATGGTGACGATGGCCTCGCGCTCGGGGTCGAGTTCAACATTGAATTTGCGCCGGTACCAGTTGCACACCGCCGCGCGCAGCCGCGGAATGCCGCGCGACATCGAGTAGCGGTGCGTGTCCCTGCGCTGCGCCGCCTCGACCAGTTTGGCGATGACATGCTCCGGCGCCGGCTGGTCCGGGTTGCCCATGCCGAAGTCCACGACATCCTCGCCGCGCGCCCTCGCCTCGCGCTTCAGCCGGTTGACGATGTCGAAGACATAGGGCGGCAGGCGCCGGATGCGGTGAAACTCCTTCGGCATCGGCCTAAAGCGCCGGCAGGTAACGCAGCGGGTTGACGGTGCGGTTGCGCCGCCTGATCTCGAAATACAGCGCCGCCGCGCCGCCGCCGGCGCGCCCTTCGGCGAGTTGCGCGATGGGCTGGGCGGCGCCGACGGCGTCGCCCTCGGCGACCAGCAGGCGGCCATTGCCGCCGTAGGCGCTGAAGAAATCGCCGGCATGATGGATGATGACCAGGCCGCGGTAATGTTTCAGGCCGAAGCCGCTGTACACCACCCGCCCGGCGGCGGCGCTGTGCACGGTCTGGCCGGGCCGGCCCCGAATCAGCAGGCCGCGCCCGCTGCCGACCTTCGTCGCGCGCGGCTTCGCCCGCGGCGAACCGAGCGGCCACTTCCAGGCGGCGGGCGCCGCCTGCGCGCGCGGCGCGGCGCCCCTGTTCGCCTTGTTGTCCGTGTCCGCCTTCTTCGCCTTCGCCTTGTTGGCCTTCTTCGCGGCGGCGCGGCGGTGGTCGGCGGGCGGCGCCAGCCGCAGACTCTGCCCCGGACGAATCAAATAGCGCGGCGCGGCGATGTCGTTCCACTCCGCCAGCCGGCGGTAGTCGAGGCCGTGCAGCCAGGCGATGGCGTAGAGCGTGTCGCCCTTGTGCACCGTGTGCACGCCTTTGCCGACCGCGCGCTGCGCCGGCGGCCCCTCCGACCAGGCCTCAAAGACCGCGCCGCACCCGTGCAGCGCGAGCAGGAACGGCAACAGCGGAAGAACGCGCGGCATCACAGGTAGCGGTACAGAATCGCGGCGGCGAGCAGCGCGACCAGCACCCAGCCGATGACCTCGATTCGTTTCTCGATGTAGCCCGACAATGCCGGGCCGAACCACTTCATTGAATAGCCGACGATGCCGAAACGCATGCCGCGCCCGACCAGCGTGGCCAGCACGAACAGCAGCAGGTTCTGCCCGAGCACGCCGGCGCTGATGGTGAACAGTTTGTACGGTATCGGCGTCAGCGCGGCGATGAAGATAATCCAGATGCCCCACTCGCCGAACAACTCGACGGCCTCGCCGTATTCATCCCAGTACGCGGTGCCGCGCAGCCACGGCTCGATCTGGTCGAACAGAAAAAGGCCGATGACATAGCCGAAAACGCCGCCCAGCGCCGAAAACACCGTCGTCAGAATCACCAGGCGCGCGGTGCGCGGCGGGTTCAGCGCGCACATCGGCGCCAGCATCACATCGGTCGGCACCGGGAAAAACACCGATTCGCAGAAGGTCAGCCCGTAGAGATACTTCTCGGCGCCGCGCTTGCCGATCCACGACATCATCATCTCGTAGGGGCGGGTGAAAACTCTCATGACCGGCTCACTCCCGGCACAAACCGACCAGCGGGACAAACTTGACGCTGCACAGGCGGCGCTCGGAATAACCGCGGCGGCTGCGCGCCACCAGCACCAGTTCCTGCGCCCCGTCGCGCCCGCCGACCGGGGCGACGAGGCGCCCGCCGACGGCGAGTTGGCCGAGCAGCGGCGGCGGAATTTCGGCGGCGGCGGCGGTCACAATCACCGCGTCGAAAGGCGCGAACTGTTTCCAGCCCTTGGCGCCGTCGCCGCAGCGGAAATGCACATTGTCATAGCCGAGTTCGTCCAGCAGCGCGCGTGCGCGGCGGTAAAGCGCCGGAATCCGCTCAATCGTGAACACGCGCGGCGCCAGCGTCGCAAGAACCGCGGCCTGGTAACCCGACCCGGTGCCGACTTCCAGCACCTGGCCGGGGCCGTTTTTGGCCATCAGCGCCTGCGTCATCAGCGCGACGATCCACGGCTGCGAGATGGTCTGTCCGTGGCCGATGGACAGCGACTGGTCTTCGTAGGCGAGGTGCGTAAAACCCTCTTCGGTGAAGCGGTGCCTCGGCACCGCGGCGATGGCGCCCAGCACGCGCTCGTCGCTGATGCCGCGATCGCGCAGTTTCCCGGCCAGCGCCTCGCGCGCCGCGCGCGCCAGCCCGCGGCGTTGTCCGACGGCGGCGGCGGCGCTCACTCGCCCCCCAGCCAGCCGCTGATTTCGCCGAGCGACTGGTGGCGCGTCAAGTCCACCTGCAGCGGCGTGATTGAGACGAAGTTTTCGCCGATGGCGTGAAAGTCGGTGCCGTCGCCGGCGTCCTGCTCGGAACCGGCGGCGCCGACCCAGTAAACCGGGCGCCCGTGCGGGTCGGCGGATTGCACCATCGGCTCGGCGCGGTGGCGGCTGCCGAGGCGCGTCGCGCGCTCGCCGCGGATGTCGGCGAGCGGCCTGTCCGGGATATTCACATTCAGGATAATCTCCGACGGCATCGGCTTGCGAATCAGCCGCTCAACCTGGCGGCGCGCGATGCGCGCGGCGTCCTCCAGATGGCGCGGTTGCCATGAGCACACCGACACCGCAATCGCCGGAAAGCCGAGAAACCGCCCTTCCATCGCCGCGGCGACGGTGCCGGAATACAACACATCGTCGCCCAGATTCGCCCCGTTGTTGATGCCGGCGACGACCATGTCCGGCTCGCGCGCGCCGAGCAGCCCGGTGACCGCCAGATGGACGCAGTCGGTCGGCGTGCCGTCCACCGCGTAGAGGCGCTCCTCGACGCGGGTCACGCGCAGCGGGCGGTCCAGCGTCAGCGAATTGCTGGCGGCGGAGCGGTCGCGCGTCGGGGCGACCACCGTCACCTCGGCCACCTCGCCCAGGTGCCGCGCCAGGATGCGAATGCCGCGGCTGTCGTAACCATCGTCGTTGCTGATTAAAATGTGCATAATAAACGTTGCCGGAACCGAATGACCATGACCGCAAAAGACAACAACCAGGCGACTTTCAGGGACTTGATGGGCCGTTCCGCCCGGCCCGCCGCCGCGGATGTTCCACGGCGGCGCCCGCGCCGGCCCGTGCCGCGCCCGACGGCAAAGGATTATAGCCGCAACCCGCCCCAATTTCAGATTATCGAGCGCCCGCCCGCGAAATTCTCGCGCGGCGGCGTCAACCGCGCCAGTTTGCGAAAATTCGAGAAAGGCGCGCTGCTGCCGATGGAAAAACTCGACCTGCACGGCTTCGTGCGCGACCAGGCGGTGATTGAACTGGAACACCGCCTGCGGCAATGCGCCGAAAACAATGTGCGCTGCCTGCTGGTGGTCGTCGGCATCGGGCGCTTCTCGAAAGGGCTGCCGGTGCTGAAACCCCACATCCTCTCGTACCTGATGCAGCACAGCGGCGTGCTGGCCTACGCGCCGGCGAAGAACAGCGACGGCGGCGGCGGCGCGGTGTATGTGATGCTGAGAAGATGAACTCGCGCCCGGCCACGCACGACCCCGCCTGCACCGACGATTCCGACCCGCAGTCGCTGCCGTTCAACGCGGCGCTGGACAAGGTGCTGGCGACGGTGCCGGTGATCGCCGAAACGCGGCGCCTGCCGCTGCGCGAGGCGCTCGGGCGCGTGCTGGCGGACGATGTGCGATCGCAAATCAACGTGCCCGGGCACACCAACTCGGCGATGGACGGCTACGCGCTGCGCTCGCAGGATTTGCCGTCCGCCGGCGCCGCCGCATTCGAGGTCGCCGGCAGCGCCTTCGCCGGGCGCCCGTTCGGCGGCACGGTGGGCGCCGGCCAGTGCGTGCGCATCATGACCGGCGGCGTCATGCCCGAAGGCTGCGACACCGTCGTCATACAGGAACACGCCGAGGCCGACGGCGCGCGCGTGCGCATCAACGCCGGGCACCGCGCCGGGCAGAATGTGCGCCGCGCCGGCGAGGACATCACCGCCGGCGCCGTCGCGCTGAAACGCGGGCGGCGGCTGATGGCCGCCGACATCGGCCTGCTGGCGTCGCTCGGCGTCGGCGAGGTCGGGGTCGTGCGCGAACTCAGGGCCTGCATTTTCTCGACCGGCGATGAACTGCGCCCGGTCGGCGCGGCGCTGAAGACCGGCGAACTGTACGACAGCAACCGCTACACGCTGTCGTGCATGCTGGGGCGGCTCGGCGCGCGCGTCAGCGACCTCGGCGTCGTCCGCGACGACCGCGGCGCGCTGCGCGCGGCGTTCGCGCGCGGCGCGCGGAACTGCGACGCCGTCATCACATCGGGCGGCGTCTCGGTCGGCGAGGCCGACTACACAAAGCGGACGCTGGACGAACTCGGCGAGGTCGGTTTCTGGAAAATCGCGGTCAAGCCGGGGCGCCCGTTCGCCTTCGGCAAACTCCGCGGAAAGCTCCGCGATGGCGGCGGCGGCGCCTGTTATTTCGGGCTGCCCGGCAACCCGGTGTCGGTGATGGCCACCTTCTATATGCTGGTGCAGCCGGCGCTGCGAAAAATGGCGGGCGAGACCGACATCGAGCCGCTCAAACTGCGCGCGCGCTGCGTGTCGGCGCTGCGAAAACGCCCCGGCAGGGCCGAGTTTCAGCGCGGCATTCTGACCATCGGCGGCGACGGCGCGGCGGCGGTGGAATCCACCGGCGCGCAAGGCTCCGGCATTCTGAGCTCGATGTCGCGGGCGAACTGTTTCATCTTTCTGCCCGACGAGGCCGGCGACATCGCCGCCGGCGGCGAAGTGACGGTGCTGCCCTTTCCGGGCCTGGTGTGACCGGCGCGGCGCCGCTCAGGACTTGACGAACACCGCGCTGAGGCTGACCGGTATCGTCGTCGGTATGTTGAACAGCCCGACCAACCCCTTCAGGGTCTCGAAACCGTCCAGCATGCCGTAGGCTTTCGCGTCCAGCAGAACCGGCTCGACCGTCTCGACCAGCAGCGCGCCTCCGCCGAGTCCGGTGACGCGCACCTGCGCGTCCAGCGGATGCGACTGGCCGCGCATCGCAAGGGTCGCCGTCAGGCGGTGCAGCGCGGTCTCGCCCGGCGCCATGCCGCGCCGCGCCGCGCGCGGCAGCGACAGCGACACCATCGCCTGCGGATGTTTCGCCACCATGAAGACATGCTCCTTGACGCGCTCGTCGCGTATCTCGACGCCGGTGTCCACGCTGCCGAGGTCAATGACGACGCGCGCCTCGCCGTCGTCGCCGATGCCGCCGGAAAAGCGGCGGAAGCGGTTCGGCTCGAAAATCGCGGCGTAACTTTCCGCCGCCATCTTGCTCGACAGGTAGGTGACCGACGACCGCTCCGGGTCGAGCGTCCAGCCGGCGCCGGCGGGGGCGCAGAGCAGAATCAGGCCGGCGGCGAGAAAACGGCGCATCATGCCGCCTCGACGACCGCCGGCGTGTTGTGTTCGACCCAGCGCTCGCCGTCCGCGAGTTTTTCCTTTTTCCAGAACGGCGCCTTTGACTTCAGTTCCTCGACCAGCGCGCGGTTGACGGCCCAGGCGTCGTGCCGGTGCGCGGCCCACACCGCGACCGCGACGATGGCGTCGCCCGGAAAGATTTGCCCGATGCGGTGCGCGACCAGCACCTCCACGGTGTCGTGCGCCGCGCGCGCCTTTTCAATCGAGCGGCGCAGGCAGTGCTCGGTCATGCCGGGGTAATGCTCAAGCCAAATCGCCTCGACCGCGTCGCCGTCGTTGAAGTCGCGCATCGTGCCGACAAACAGCGCCAGCGCGCCGTGGCCGCCCGCGCGCAGACGGCGCTCGTGCGCGCCGACCTTGCGCCACGGGTCAAACGGTTGTTCAAGAATTTCCACTGTCATGTTCGCGCCTCCGCCGTCCATGATAACCGATTCACGACGGGCAGCGCCAATGCAGCAGCGCGGCGGTCAGCAGCATCGCCGCGGCGGTGACGGCGAAAGCCGCCGCGAGGCCGCCGTACAGCACCGCGGCGCCGCCGAGCGCGGCGCTGCCGACGGCGTAGCCGAAGTCGCGCCAGAAGCGGTACACCCCCATCGCCGGCGCGCGCAGGGCCGGTGAACTGAAGCGACTGATGACCGTGCTGAGCGTCGGGTACAGCAGGCCCATGCCGGCGCCCATCACGACCGCGTTGCCGAACCACCACGCCGGATGGTCGGACGCCAGTATCGTCAGCGACGCGATGCCGCACAGCACCATGCCCGAGTTGATCAGCAGTTTGAGGCTGACGCGGTCGGCGAGCAGCCCCGACGGCAGTTGCACGACGCCCCAGGTGACCGCGTAGGCGCCGGTCACAAGGCCGATGGCCGGCAATGAAAAGCCGCGCCGGTGCAGATAGACCGGGAACACGACCCACACCAGCACATCCACGAACTTCTCGACAAGACCGGCGAGGCAGATGACCGACGACACGCGGTCGGTGAAACTGACCCTCCAGAATGTGCCGCCGCCGCTTTCCGGCGCGGCCCCGTCGCCGCCCTCGGCCCGCAGGCCGATGGACAGCGTCTCGATGCAAAGCAGCACCGCGAACAGCAGCGCGACACCGATCATCGCGCCGCTGAACACCAGCAGCCCGGTGCGGGTGCCAAGCGCGAGCACCAGTTCCGGCGTCAGGTAGCCGCCGAGGGCGACGCCGAAATAACCGGCGAACTCGTTCCAGCCGATGACCGTGCCGTGGCGCCCGCGGCGCACCAGGTCGAGTTTGGCGATTTGCGACATGGACCAGCAGCAACCCTGCTGCACGCCGAGCAGCACGGTGGCGGCGACAATCCACCCCCAGTTGTCGGCGTACACCAGCATCGGCGGAATCGGCGCCGCGAACAGCCAGCCGATGACGAGGATTTTCTTGCGCCCGTGCCGGTTCGACAGGCCGCTCCCCCACAGGTTGGCGAAACTCTTGACGACGCCGAAGGCGAGCACGAAACTCGCCAGCAGCAGGTACGAGTCGCGCGGCACATTGAATTCGACCTCGGAGAGCACCGGAATCACCGTGCGAAACAGGCCCAGCGTCATGCCGGTGAAAAAGACCTGCAACACAAACTGAACCAGTTGAAAACGCCGGGAGTCCGTGTGAATTTTCAAGGGGTTTCCAATCGGGGGTTATCTAAGGTATGGTGCGATTATAGGGCATCACCACCGCCCCCGAATCCGATGAAGAAATACGCGCTCGCAATCGCCCTCCCGCTCCTCGCGCTCCTCGCGCTCCTCGCACTGGCCCTGTGGGCCGGCTGGGCGCGGCTGGCGCCGCCGGCTTTCAGCGGCGACGGCCTGTGGCAGGGGCGCTTCGACATCAACCAGCGCGGCGACTTCCAACTGACCGTGCTGCACAGCAACGGCCGGCTGATCGCGCTGAGCCCCGACGCGCGCGTCGCCTACCGCGGCAGTGCGGCCTTCGAGGACGGGAATTACCGCGCCGAGATGGACATGTTCTTCATCAACGGCTCGCCGTTCGACAAGGCCACGCTGACCGGCGCCGTGGTGTCGCCGCAACGCATCGAGGCGCGCTTTCGCACGCACGGCGCCGGCGACGAGGGCGGCCTGGTGCTGGAATACGACGCCGCGACCTACGAGAAGAACAGTTCGCTCGACCGGCTCGAGGGGCAATGGATTCTGTACCAGGGGTTCACCATCACCAAGTTCACCATCAACGGCGACGGCACATTCCACGGCGCCGATACCAACGGCTGCGGTTACGAGGGCCTGATTGAGATTATCAACCCCGACTACAACGCCTACCGCGCGCGGCTGTTCGCGTCTTCGTGCGACAACCTCGACGGCGAGTACGAAGGCATGGCCTTCCTGATGAGCAGCCTGGCAGAGAACGACACCCTGCACATGCAAATCTCAAACGACGACTGGGGCCTGTACATGCCGATTGTCCGCGACGGCTAAGCGCGCCGCCGCGCGGCGCGCTTAGCCGCTGTGTGCGGCGCACTCAGAGGAATTTCACCAGACCGACGATAAGGCTTGCATACACGCCGCCGACTGTGATCAGCCGCCATGTCAGGCGCGCTTCAAGCGCCGCGATGGCGGACTTGACAGCCGCGATGTCACGCCAGGTGGCGGGGTCCTCCGGCACCTGTTTTGCGGCGGCGGTCGCCAACACATCGTCAACGCCCGCGGATTTCAATGCTTTATACATGACTGTGCTCATCACTTGGCCTCCTGATTATAAGTGAATCGAGGCGCCAAAAATACGCGCAAGTCAAGAAAAAACGCCAACCAACTGGACGAACGGACGAAAATAGCCGACGAACGGTAAAAAATTGGTGGAGCCAGGCGGGATCGAACCGCCGACCTCTTGCATGCCATGCAAGCGCTCTCCCAGCTGAGCTATGGCCCCGTGCCCGGGTGGGTGCGTGCAATGTAGCACACGCGGCGCGCGCACTCAACTGGTGACGCCGCGCACGCTGGATTCAATGAACTCTATCAGGGTTTTCACCTCGGGGTGGCCGTCGGCGGCGCGGCGGTGCTTTTCAAGGTAACTTCTGAGGCCGCCGGGCGTGCGCACGAGGTCGAGGTAGGCGTTGTGCAGCGCCCGTATCGTGTCTTCGGAAAAACCGGCGCGGCGCAGTCCGACCTTGTTCAGGCCGTGGGTCTTGGCGGGGTTGCCCGACGCCAGTGTGTACGGCGTCAGGTCCTTGGTGAAGGTGCTGGCCTTGCCGCTGAAGGCGTGGCGCCCGACGCGGCAGAACTGGTGGACGAGGCTGAAGCCGCCGAGCGTCGCGTAATCGTGGACTTCCACATGGCCGCCGAGCGAGGCGCCGTTGGCGAAGGTCGTGTGGTCGCCGACGACGCAGTCGTGCGCGATGTGAACATAGGCCATCAGCAGGTTGTCGTCGCCGACGACGGTCTTGCCGAGCGCCGCGGCGGTGCCGCGGTTCAGCGTGCAGAACTCGCGGATGACATTGCGGTCGCCGATGACCAGCCGGGTCGGCTCGCCGCCGTATTTCCTGTCCTGCGGCTGCTCGCCGAGGGAACAAAACGGAAAGACGCGGTTGTCGCGGCCCAGCGTCGTCGGCCCCTTGATGACGACATGCGAATCAATGCGGGTGCCGGCGCCGACGGTCACATCCGCGCCGATGACGCTGTACGGCCCGACGGCGACATCCGCCGCCAGGTCGGCGCCGGCGTCAACAACCGCCGTCGGGTGGATGCCGCCGCTCATCCGGCCCGCCCGGCTATTTCAGCACGCAACTCAGCGTCGCGGTGGCGGCGACTTCGTCGCCGACCGACGCCGTGGCGCTGAAAATGGCGTAGTTGCGCTTGCTGCGCTCGAACACCGCGTCAAGCAGCAGTCGGTCGCCGGGCACCACCGGGCGCTTGAACTTTGCGTCCTTGATGCCGGTCAGCAGGTAGAGGCCGTCTTTGTTTGATTCGGCCATGCCGTCGGCGACCAGCACGCACGACGCCTGCGCCATCGCCTCCAGAATCAGCACGCCCGGCATGATCGGCTTGCCCGGAAAATGCCCCTGAAAGAACGGCTCGTTGGCGGTGACATTCTTGACCGCCGTCAGGCGCCGGCCCTTCTCCAGTTCAATCACGCCGTCAATCAGCAGCATCGGGTAGCGGTGCGGAATCATCGCCATGATTTGTTCCAGATTGAAGATCATCGTCCGTCCGCCCCCTTCGCGCGCTTGTTTTCAGGCCCGGCGAGGGCGTTGACGCGCTCGGCGAGGCCGCCGAGGCGGCGGTAGTGCAGCGCGTTGCGAAGCCATTCGCGGTGGCCCTGCTGCGGCAGGCACGATGTGTAGCGCCCCGGTTTCGAGATGGATTTCATCACGCTGGTCATCGCCGAGATGACGACATCGTCGCAAATCTCGACATGCCCCTGGATGCCGGCAAGCCCGCCAATCATGCAGCGCCTGCCGATGACGGCGCTGCCGGCGATGCCGACGCAGCCGGCAATCGCCGTGCCGTCGCCGATGCGGACGTTGTGCGCGATCTGCACCTGGTTGTCTATCTTGACGCCGTTGCCGATGACGGTGTCGTCGAGCGCACCGCGGTCTATCGTCGTGTTGGCGCCAATCTCGACATCGTCGCCGATGCGGACGCCGCCGACCTGCTCAATCTTGACCCAGCCGCCGTCGCGCCTCGCGTAGCCGAAGCCGTCGGCGCCGACGACCGCGCCCGGATGAATCACGACGCCGTCGCCGAGGCACGCGCCGCCTTGCAGCGTGACCTGCGCCGCCAGACGGCAGTTGTCGCCGATGCGGCAATCCTCCATCACCGTGCAGTTCGGCCCGATGGCCGTGCCCTTGCCGATGCGGCAACCGGCGCCGATGACGCTGCACGCACCGATGGTCGCGTCTTCGCCGATGACGGCGTCGCCGGCGACGACGGCGGACGGGTGAATGCCGCGCCCGGGCGCGTCGGCGCGGCGAAACAGCCGCGAAATGGCGGCGAACGCCAGGTAGGGGTCGTCGCAAATCAGCGCCGGCAGGCGGCAGGCGCCGCTGTCCTCCTCTTTCAGCACGACGGCGGTGGCGCGGGTCGCGGCCAGCAGGCGGCGGTGTTTGGCGTCGCCGAGAAAAGTCAGGTCGCCGGGGCGCGCGCCGGCGATGCTGCCGATGCCGCGAATCTCGGAATCGGGCGCGCCCGACAGCCGGGCGCCGGCGTATTCGGCGAGTTCAAGCAGCGTGTAACTCCTGCCGGACATCACACAATCACCGCGCGCGCTTCTCCAGCATCTCGATGATTGTGTCGGTCATGTCAATGCGGTCGCTCGCGTAGAGCACCGGCTCGGACACGACAAGGTCGAATTTCCTTTTCTTCGCGACATCGGAGATGACCTTCGAGACCATTTTCTGTATGTCCGCCAGTTCCTCGTTTCTGCGGTCGGAGAATTCGCTCTGGAAGTCCTCGGTTCTGGTTCGCAGCCGGCGCTTTCTCGACGCGATTTCGCGCTCCAGCCGCCGCCGCTTCGCCGCCTCCATTCCGGCGCCGCTGTCGCGCAGCCGATTCTCCAGTTTCTCGATCTGCTCCTGCGATTCGAGCAGTTTGTCGTTCCTGCCGGAGAACTCCTCCTGCAGCCTTTCCCTCGCGGCGGCGGCCTGCGGCGCCTCCTGCATCACGCGGGCGACATTGATGAAGGCGATGTTGTCCGCCTGCGCCGCCGCCGCCTGCCATGCGGCGGTTGCGATGCAGCCCGCCGCCAGGAATATTCTCAATGTGGTTGTCATTCGCGCCCCCGCGTCAGAAGTTGGTTCCAAAGTCGAACTGGAAAGATTCGGTGTCGTCGCCGGATTCATCGTTGAAATGCGACGCCAGGTTGAAAGTAACCGCGCCAATCGCGGTCAGCCAGTGCACATTCAGGCCGAACGAGCCTTTCATGTCGCCGAACGAGAAGTCGCCGGCATCCTCGGTGACATCGCCGATGTCGGTGAACAAACTCATGCGCAGCCGCGACGGGTCGTAAATGGCCGCGCTCGGAAAGAACAGGTCGAAGTTTCCGAGCAGCCTGAAATTGCCGCCGATGGCGTCGTCCGGGTCGGACGGATCTTTCGGCCCGACCGAGTTGTTCTGGTATCCGCGCAAACTTCTGGTGCCCCCCGCATAGTATCTGTCATAAAACGGCACCTCGTTGGTGTCGCCGTAGGCGCTGGCGTACGATAACACACCGCGCGGCGCAAAGATGAAGTCCCGGCTCTCGCCGAGCGGGAAATAGTGGCCGTGGGAATAGTTGAACTTGACATAGCTCAGGCCGCTGCCGGGGCCGAACAGGTCCACCGAGCCGCGGATGCGGGTGCCCTCGGTCGTGAACAGCGAGCGGTCGCGGGTGTCATAGACCAGGTTGGTGCTGAGTATGTAGTTGGTGAACTCGAGAATGTAGTCGTACTCGCCGACATCCTGCCGCCTGCCGTCTATGAAGTCGTCCACGAACCGGCACAGGTCGGTTTCCGCCCGGTTGTTGTTGCACGGCACCGACAGCTGGATGTCCTGTATCCTGACGCCGAAGCCGAGCGTGTCCGACTCGGAAATCGGAATGCCGTAGTTCAGCGACAGGTTCAGTTCGTCGGTGTCGGCGGCGGTCACATTGAGGCGGTTGGAGCCGTAGTCCACCTCGCGGTAACTGAGATTCCAGGCGCGGCTGATGCCGTCTATCGTGTAATACGGGTCGAGAAAGCCGATGGCGTAGCGCGAACTCGAGTCGCTGTTGTTGAAGGCGAAGTTGATGCGGTTGCCGCTGCCGAGAAAGTTGTCCTGTGCGAGGCTGACCGACAGCACGCCGCCCTCGCTGTCGGAATAACCCGCGCCGATGTTGAAGTTGCCCGACAGCCGCTCGCTGACGCTGAAATCCAGGTCCAACTGGTCGCCGGAGTCCGGCACCGGCTTCTCCTCGATGGTGACCTCCGACACATACGGAAGCCGCTGCAGGCGGCGGCGCGACAACTCGACATTCCCGGCTGAATAGGCGGCGCCCTCCAGTTGCCTCATCTCGCGCCGGAACACCTCGTCGTCGGTGGTTTCGTTGCCCTGGATGTCAATGCGCCGCACATAGGCGCGCTTGCCGGGCGACACGAAAAACGCCAGGTCCACGGTCGAGTCGCCGGGCCGCGTCTCGGGAATCACATTGACCCTTGCGAAGGCGTAGCCGCGGTCTTTCAGGTGGCGGGTGATGGCGTCGCTCAGCGCCAGCGTCGTCTTGCGCGAGAAAGTCGTGTCTTTGATGCCGCCGACCATCCGTTGCAGCACGCTGCGGTCGGGCACCTCCATGCCGGTCAGGTTGACATCGCGTATGCGGTAGCGCCGGCCCTCGCTGATCTTGATCAGGACATCAATGTTGCGCTTGTCCGGCGTCAGCGTGACGCGCGTCTCGTCCACCCTGAAATCGAGGAAGCCGCGGTCGAGGTAGAGGTTGTTGATGCGCTCCAGGTCGCCCTCGAGTTTGAACTTGGAGTACTGGTCCTTGCTGCTCCAGAATTCATACCAGCGTTTGCCGCCGGTCTCGAAATCCTCGCGGATGTCCTCTTCGGAGACCAGCCGGTTGCCGGTGATGCGCACATCGCGCACGATGGCCGTGCGGCCCTCGTCAATGACGATCTCGAGATTGACCTGGTTGTCCGGCGCCTCCACCGCCTCCATCCGCACCTGAACGCCGTATTTGCCGAGCGCGTAGTACTGCTGCTTCAGTTCCTCGCGCAGCCGCTCGAAAGTCGCGCGGTCGTAGATGCGGCCGATGGCGATGTTGATTTCCTGCAGGCCCTCGGTCAGCGCGTCGTCCGGAATAATCTCGTTGCCCTCGATGACGATGGCGGCGATTCCCGGCCTTTCCCGCACGACGAAAATCAGTTTGCCGCCGTCGTGGCGCAGCACGATGTCCTCGAAAAGGCCGATGCGGTAGAGTTCGCCCATCACCGCCGGCGCGTCGTCCGGATTGAAATAATCCCCGACCTGCACCGACAGCCCGGAAAACGCCTGGCCGGCGCTGACACGCCGGAGGCCCTCAATCTCGATGTCCTCGACGACAAACCCCTGCGCCGCGGCGGCGCCGGACGCGAGCAGCGCGCAGGCCATCAAGGCGCGGCGCAAAAACCGGTGGCAAGCCATGCGCGCCGCCCGTCAGAACAGGCGGTTCAGGTCGTTGTAGATGGCCACCAGAATCAGCAGGCCAATCACCGCGATGCCGATTTTCTGCCCGAGCAACTCGGCCTTCTGCGACAGCGGCGAGCCTTTGACCCACTCAATCAGGTAATACAGCAGGTGGCCGCCGTCCAGCACCGGTATCGGCAGCAGGTTCAGGATGCCGATGCTGACGCTGAGCAGGGCGACGGTCGTCAGGTAGGCGACAAAGCCCAGCAGAAACGAGGTGCCGGCGAACTCGGCGATGGTCAGCGGGCCGCTGATGTTGTTGAACGAGACCTGGCCCATCACCATCCGCGCGATGAACTTCAGCGTCATCCACGACATCGCCACGGTCTCGGAAAATGCGTGCGACACCGCCTCCAGCGGGCCGTAGCGGACAAAGTCGCGGTAACGCCGCAGCGCGTCCTCGGGCAGTTGCGGCGCGACGCCGATTTGCCCGACTTCGGCGCCGTTCTCGGCCACGGCGTCAATCGCAAGCGACAGCGACAGCACGCTGCCGCCGCGCTCGACGGACACCGGCACGCTGCGCCCCGGATGGGCGCGGACTTCCGCGACCAGCGCGCCCCAGTCGGCGATTTCCCTGCCGTCAAACGCCAGCACCCGGTCGCCCTGCTGCAAGCCGCTGCGCGCCGCCGAGCCTGACGGGCGCATTTTGCCGACCGCCGCCGGCAGACTCGGCGCCCACGGGCGGATGCCAAGGCGCTCCAGCAGCGAGACTTCAATGTCCAGCAACTCGTCGCCCGGCGGCAGGCCGAGCATCACGCGCCGGTGTTCGCCCTGGTGGACCACCTCAAGCGCGACGCCGGTTTCCTGGTCGAGCGATTCGTCGAGTATCGTCATCAGCGCCTGCTTCCAACTGTTCACCGGGCGCCCGGCGACCGACACCACCTGGTCGTTGCCGACCAGCCCCGCCTGCATCGCCGGGCTGCCGGGCAGCACCTCGCCGATGACCGGGCGCACGACATGAGAGCCGACGACGGCGATGATGAAAAACAGCACAAACGCCAGCAGCAGGTTCGCCGCCGGGCCGGCGGCGACGATGGCCGCGCGCGCCGCGAGCGGCTGGCGGTTGAACGAACGCGGCGCCTCTTCTTCGGCGACCTCGCCCTCGCGCTCGTCAAGCATCTTGACATAGCCGCCGAGCGGCAGCATGCCGACGACATATTCGGTGCGGTCATCGCCGGCGGTCTTTCGGTACAGCGGCTTGCCGAAGCCGACCGAAAACTTCAGTATCCGGACGCCGCACTTCTTCGCCACCCAGTAGTGGCCGTACTCGTGAAAAGCGATCAGCAGGCCGAGGGCGATAATAAAGCCGATGGCTCCGAGGAAAATGGACATTTTGTTTGCTCTCTCAGGTCGTCGTGTGGGCTTCCGTGCCGGGTGAACCCGTTATAGTAGCGCTTGTCGGGCGGAAAAGGTATCGGCGGGGGCAAAAAACTGCGCCCGGCAAGG
>JAPPQC010000051.1 GCA_028817225.1 Gammaproteobacteria bacterium
AACGAAAAGCCGACCTCAAACAAATTCTGATTCTTGCCATCAACGACGCCAACAAGGGCGGCCTGGAAATCTACGCGCAGGGGAGAAATGCGGATGGCAGTCCGAGAAATCCGAAATACATGCTGGATGTTGAAAAGGCCGATGAGTTTGAGGTTGGCGGGCGCATTTACTATTAAATGACTTCTACAAAAGCCACTGAAACCCCCATCCCCGCCGCAGAGCGCCTGATTTTTGCGCTGGATGTGCCCGGTGCCGCCGATGCGCGCGAGTTGGTCACCACCCTCGGCGATTCGGTGTCGTTCTACAAACTCGGTCTTGAATTGTTCATGAGCGACGGTTATTTCCCGCTGCTGCACGACCTGCTTGGCGCCGGCAAGAAGGTTTTTGTGGATCTGAAATTCTTCGATGTTCCGCGCACTGTCGGCGCCGCGGTGCGGCGGCTGGATGAGCACGGCGCCTGTTTTGTGTCGGTGCACGGCAACGACGGCATGTTGAAGGCGGCGGCGCGGGAGAAAGGGCGGCAGAAAATACTCGCCGTCACCGCGCTCACCAGTCTTGACCGCGGCGACCTGCGCGACCTCGGCTTCCGGTGCGAGGTCGGCGACCTGGTGCTGTCGCGCGCCCGGCGCGCGCTGGAGGCCGGCTGCGACGGCGTTGTGGCGTCGGGGCTTGAGGCGGAAGCGCTGCGGCAATCGTTAGGGCGGGAATTGCTCGTCGTCGTGCCGGGCATCCGCCCGCTGGACAACGATGATGACCAGAAGCGCACGGTCAATGTCGAGCAGGCGTTCCGCCACGGCGCCGACTACATCGTCGTCGGCAGGCCCATCCGCGAGGCCGCCGACCCGCGCGCCGCGGCACAGGACATCCAGCGCCGGATTGCGGCGTTGTTCGCCTGACGCCGCCGCCGGCAAACCCATGGCATCCAGCCCCGAAAAGCCCCCGCAACCCCCCGCGCCCCGACCCGGGCAACAGCGTCCTGCGCCTGCGCCCGGCGGCCCGCCGCGCCGCGCCGCGCCCGGCCACGCCACCACACCCGAACCCCCGCCCAACCCCCCATCCGCCCCGCCGCCCGGCATCGGCCTTATCGGCGTCGGCGCCATCCTCGCCTCCATGGTCTTGAGCGGCTTCCTGCTGGGCTATTGGACCGACGCCTGGCTTGATACAAGGCCGCTGTTCATGCTAATATTCGCCGGTCTCGGATTGATCGGCGGCATACTGAAAGTGCACAAATTGCTGACTTGAAGCCCGCCAACACCGTATCACAACACATTCGCAATAAATGCAGTGTATGGCATTGGAAAAAAGGTCGTGCAACGACAGGTTGCCGCCGCGCTGGCCGTATCGGCCGGCTTTTTTTTCATGCAGGGGCAGGCGCCCGCGTGGGCGGCATGGTCGGCGCTTTACGGCGGACTGGTCGCGGTATTGCTGTCGCTCATTCTTGCGGTGCAACTGAGGCGCCTCGACAAGCGGCTTGAAAAAAAGGAAATGGTAAGCACAGGATTGTTGATTCTCGGCGTCGCGCCGCGCATGTTGCTGGTGCTCGCCGCCTTTGCCGCCGGCATCATCGTGTGGCGCTTTGAGCCGCTGCCGATGCTTGCCGCCTTCACCGTCTGCTATCTGGCCTGGTGGCTGAGCCTGCGCGAGGCGCGCAAATGAACGGCGGCGGCGAAAAAATGGGCACCGTCGAGTACATCCAGCACCACCTGACCAACCTCTGCGCCGGCGCCGACTGCGAATCCGACGCCATCATCAAACTCAACGCATGGCATCTCGACACCATCTTCTTCAGCGTCCTGCTCGGCGCGCTGATGGTGCTGCTGGCGTGGCGCATCGGCCGCCGCGTGACGCCGGGCGAGCCGTCGGGGCTGGTCAATGTCGCCGAGGTGCTGGTCGAGTTCGTCAACAAGCAGGTCGCCGATGTGTTCCCCAAACCCAACCCGCTGATCGGGCCGATGGCGCTGACCATCTTCGTCTGGGTGCTGCTGATGAACGCGATGGACCTGGTGCCGGTGGACCTGCTGCCGGAGGCGGCCAAACTGATCGGCGTGCATTACCTGAAAGTGGTGCCCACCACCGACATCAGCGCCACCCTCGCGCTGGCGCTGACCGTGTTCGCGCTGACGATCTTCTACGGCCTCCGGGTCAAGGGCGTCGTCGGCTACATCAAGGGTTTTTTGTTTCACCCGTTCGGCAAGTTTCTGGTGCCGGTCAACATCGTGATGACCGCCATCGAGGAACTGGCCAAGCCGCTGAGCCTGGCGCTGCGCCTGTTCGGCAACCTGTTCGCGGGCGAACTGGTGTTTCTGCTGATTGCGCTGATTGGCGGGACGCTCGCGGTCGGCGTGGCCGCGCTGTTCTGGCTGCCGCTGCAGGTCAGTCTTGACCTCGCGTGGCTGATTTTCCACCTGCTCGTGGTGACGCTGCAGGCCTTCATCTTCATGGTGCTGACCGTGGTCTATCTCGGCATGGCGCACCAGGAGGAACATTGAGATTTTTTTACAAGGAGAAAGTTAATGACACCTGACATGATTGCAACCATTTACGCCTACACCGCTGTCGGCGTCGGCGTCATCCTCGCCGCCGCCGGCCTCGGTTCGGCCATCGGCTGGGGGCTGATTTGCGCGAAGACACTCGAGGGCATCGCGCGCCAGCCCGAACTGCGCCCGCAACTGATGACCAACATGTTCATCTTCGCCGGCCTGATGGAATCGTTTCCGTTCATCATCCTGGCGTTCGCGATGTGGTTCCTGTTCGCCAACCCGTTCGTCGGCGCGCTGGCCGCCGCGCTGGTCGCCGGATGAGCATCACCTCGACGCTTTTCGCCCAGGTCGCGGCGTTCCTGATACTCATCTGGCTCGTCAACCGCTTCCTGTGGGAGCCGCTGACGAAGGCGCTGGACGAGCGCCGCCAAAAGGTCGCCGAAGGGCTGGCCGCCGGCGAGCAGGGCCGCAAGGACCTGGAGGAATCGCAGGCGCGCATCCGCCTGATGGAGGAAGAGGCGCGCAACCAGGCCGCCAATGTCATCGCCCAGGCCGAGAAGCGCGCGACCGGCATCGTCGAAGAGGCGAAGGTCGCCGCGCGCGAGGAAGCCGAGCGCATCAAGCACGCGGCGCAGAGCGAGATTGAGCAGCAGGTGCTGCAAGCGCGCGAGGGTCTGCGGCGCGAGGTCGGCGGCATTGTCATCGCCGGCAGCGAGCGCGTCCTGGGCAGGGAAGTGGACGCCGGCGTGCACGCCGGCGCGCTGCGGGAACTGGAAAGCCGGCTGTAACGATGTCGGAATTGATTACCGCGGCAAGGCCCTACGCGCGCGCCGCGTTTGAATTCGCGCGCGAGCACGACGCCGTTGACAGATGGTCGCAGTCGCTCACGCTGCTGGCGGCGGCGGCGTCGGACGACGCCGTCAGGCGCCTGATACAGGACCCGCGCTGCCCGCCGTCGCGCATCGCCGGTTTGATGGTCGCCGTCGCCGGCGACGCCGCGGACGAGTACATCCGCAACTTTGTGCAACTGCTGGCCGCCAACCGACGCCTCGCGCTGGCCGCGCCGATTGCCGACCTGTTCACGGCCTACCGCGCCGCCGCCGAGGAGCGCATGCACGCCGAGATTGTCAGCGCGTTTGAACTCGACCCGGCGCAGCGCGAGGCCATCCGCGCGGCGCTGGCGCGCCGCATGGGCAAAGAGGTGGAAGTCGCCTGCCGGGTGGAGCCGGCGCTGCTCGCGGGCGCCGTCGTGCGCGCCGGCGATTTTGTGATGGACGGCTCGCTCAGGGGCAAACTCGACAAACTGGCCGCCGAACTGTCCCGTTAATCCGCAACAAGTCAAAGACAAAGACAAAGGAATGAAATCATGCAATTGAGTCCCACTGAAATCAGCGGTCTTATCAAGAAGAAGATCGAGAACTTCGAGGCGCCGCCCGAGGCCCGCACCGAGGGCACGATTGTCGGCCTGACCGACGGCATCGTGCGCATCCACGGATTGCGCGATGTGATGTACGGCGAGATGATCCAGTTCGAGGGCGACCTCTATGGCATGGCGCTGAACCTCGAGCGCGACTCGGTCGGCGCCGTCGTGCTGGGCGACTACGAGGGCCTGAAAGAGGGCGACGCCTGCCACTGCACCGGGCGCATTCTCGAGGTGCCCGTCGGCCCCGAACTCGAGGGCCGCGTCGTGGACGCGCTCGGCAACCCGCTCGACGGCAAGGGGCCGATCAACGCGCAGCAGACATCGCCGGTGGAGAAAGTCGCGCCCGGCGTGATTACGCGCCAGTCCGTCAGCCAGCCGGTGCAGACCGGCTTGAAGGCGATTGACTCGATGGTGCCGATAGGCCGCGGCCAGCGCGAGTTGATCATCGGCGACCGCCAGGTCGGCAAGACCGCGGTCGCGGTGGACACCATCATCAGCCAGAAGGGCGGCGATTTGATCTGCATTTATGTCGCGGTCGGGCAGAAGCAGTCGTCGGTCGCCGGCGTCGTCCGCAAACTGGAGGAATACGGCGCGATGGAACACACCATCGTCGTTGCGGCGAGCGCGTCGGACCCGGCGTCCATGCAGTTTCTGGCGCCGTTCTCCGGCTGCGCGATGGGTGAGTATTACCGCGACAGCGGGCGCGACGCGCTGATTATCTACGACGACCTGACCAAGCAGGCGTGGGCCTACCGCCAGATTTCGCTGCTGCTGCGCAGGCCGCCGGGGCGCGAGGCGTATCCCGGCGATGTCTTCTATCTGCACTCGCGCCTGCTCGAGCGCGCCGCGCGCGTCAACCCGCTGTATGTCGAGAAGTCCACCGGCGGCAAGGTCAAGGAGCGCACCGGCTCGCTGACGGCGCTGCCGATCATCGAGACGCAGGCCGGCGATGTGTCGGCGTTTGTGCCGACCAATGTGATTTCCATCACCGACGGCCAGATCTTCCTCGAGACCGATTTGTTCAACTCCGGTTTCCGCCCGGCGATGAACGCCGGGCTGTCGGTGTCGCGCGTCGGCGGCGCGGCGCAGACCAAGGTCATCAAGAAACTCGGCGGCGGCATCCGGCTGGCGCTGGCGCAATACCGCGAACTGGCGGCGTTCTCGCAATTCGCCTCCGACCTCGACGAGCAGACGCGCAAGCAACTGGAGCGCGGCGAGCGCATCATGGAATTGATGAAGCAGAAGCAGTATTCGCCGCTGAAGACCGCCGAGATGGCGGTGTCGCTGTTCGCCGCCGACCGCGGTTATCTCGACGACATCGAGACCGCCAAGGTCGGCGCGTTCGAGGAGGCGCTGCACGCGCACCTGCGCGCCGAACACGCCGCGCTGATGCAACAACTCGACGAAACCGCCGACTTCAACGACGACATCGAAAAGCAGATGAAGCAGGCGGTCGAGTCGTTCAAGGCCAACGGCGCCTGGTAACGGCGCCGGCGGGCTGAAAGACGGGGGCGCGGCGATGTCGGGCGAGAAGGAAATCCGGACGCAGATTGCCAGCATCGGCAACACCCAGAAGATCACCAAGGCGATGGAAATGGTCGCCGCCAGCAAGATGCGCCGCGCGCAGGACCGCATGGCGTCGAGCCGCCCCTACGCCGAGCGCATCCGCCAGGCCATCGGCCATGTCGCCGGCGCGCAGCACGAATACCGCCACCCGTACCTGGTGGCGCGCGACGAGGTCAAGGCCGTCGGTTTCATCGTCGTCTCCACCGACCGCGGCCTGTGCGGCGGCCTCAACATCAACCTGTTCAAGGCCGCCTTCGGCGCCATCAAGGAATGGCAGGACCAGGGCGCGAAGGTGCGGGTGACGGTCATCGGCAACAAGGCGCTCGGCTTTTTCAGGCGCTACGCCGAGATTGTGTCGCAGGCGACGCACTTGGGCGACACGCCGCACATCGAGCAGTTGATCGGCCCGATCAAGCCGATGCTCGACGCCTACACCGACGGCGAGACAGACCGCCTGTTTCTGGTCGAGAACCGCTTTGTCAACACGATGACGCAGAAGCCGCGCGTGTCGCAGTTGATTCCGGTGACGGGCGTCGAGGAAGACGCCGAAGCCGCCGGGCGCCTGTGGGACTACATCTACGAGCCGGAGGCGCGCGCGGTGCTGGACACGATGCTGAGGCGCTACATTGAATCGCAAATCTACCAGGCGGTGGTCGAGAATGTCGCGTGCGAGATGGCCGCGCGCATGGTGGCGATGAAAAGCGCGTCGGAAAACGCGGGCGAATTGATCGGCCAGTTGCAACTGGCCTACAACAAGGCGCGCCAGGCCGCGATTACGCAGGAAATATCGGAAATTGTCGGAGGCGCGGCGGCGGTTTGACGCCGGCGCCCGGCCCAATCTTTATTTTAAGGAGAAACAAAAAAACATGAGTTCCGGAAATGTCGTTGAAATCATTGGAGCCGTCGTGGATGTGGAATTCCCGCGGCAGAGCATACCGCAGGTCCACGACGCGCTGATTGTCGAGGGCGACAACCGGCTGACGCTCGAGGTGCAGCAGCAACTGGGCGACGGCGTCGTGCGCACGATTGCGCTCGGCTCGTCGGAAGGGCTGCGCCGCGGGCTGGCGGTGAGCAACACCGGCGCGCCGGTGTCGGTGCCGGTCGGCGAGGCGACGCTCGGGCGCATCATGGATGTGCTCGGCGAGCCGGTGGACGAGGCCGGGCCGATTGAGGCCGGCACGCGCCTGCCGATACACCGCAAGGCGCCGACCTACGCCGACCAGTCGCCGGCGGTCGAGATACTCGAGACCGGCATCAAGGTCATTGACCTGATCATGCCGATTTCCAAGGGCGGCAAGATTGGCCTGTTCGGCGGCGCCGGCGTCGGCAAGACCGTCACGCTGATGGAACTGATACGCAACATCGCCATCGAGCACAGCGGCTATTCGGTGTTCGCCGGCGTCGGCGAGCGCACCCGCGAGGGCAACGACTTCTACCACGAGATGAAGGAGTCCGAGGTGCTCGACAAGGTGGCGCTGGTGTACGGCCAGATGAACGAGCCGCCCGGCAGCCGCCTGCGCGTCGCGCTGACCGGCCTGACCATCGCCGAGAACTTCCGCGACGAGGGCCGCGATGTGCTGATGTTCATCGACAACATCTACCGTTACACGCTGGCCGGCACCGAGGTTTCGGCGCTGCTCGGGCGGATGCCGTCGGCGGTCGGCTACCAGCCGACGCTGGCCGAGGAGATGGGGGTCTTGCAGGAGCGCATCACCTCGACGCGCACCGGCTCGATCACATCGTTCCAGGCGGTTTATGTGCCGGCGGACGACCTCACCGACCCGTCGCCCGCGACCACCTTCGCGCACCTCGACGCGACGCTGGTGCTGTCGCGCCAGGTCGCCGAACTCGGCATCTACCCGGCGGTGGACCCGCTCGACTCGACCAGCCGCCAACTCGACCCGCTGATCATCGGCCAGGAGCATTACGATGTCGCGCGCGGCGTGCAGAACACGCTGCAACGCTACAAGGAACTCAAGGACATCATCGCGATTCTCGGCATGGACGAGTTGTCCGAGGAAGACAAGCAGGTGGTGTCGCGCGCGCGCAAGATTCAGCGCTTTCTGTCGCAGCCGTTCTTCGTCGCCGAGGTCTTCACCGGCACCGCCGGCAAGTATGTCTCGCTGAAAGACACGATACGCGGCTTCAAGGGCATCATCGAGGGCGAGTACGACCAGTACCCGGAGCAGGCCTTCTACATGGTCGGCTCAATCGAGGAAGTCGCGGCCAGGGCCGAGTCGCTGTAACGCCGCCATGAGCACGATCCGCACCCACATCGTCAGCGCCGAGGAGGAAATCTTCAGCGGCGATGTCAACGCCGTCTTCGCGTCGGCGGAGATGGGCGAGGTCGGCATCTTCCCGCAGCACGCGCCGTTCCTGTCGCGGCTGCGCCCGGGCGAGGTTCGCATCCGCGTTGACGGCGAACCGGACCGCCACTTCTTCGTCTCCGGCGGCATCATCGAGGTGCAGCCCGACAGCGTCATGGTGCTGTCCGACACCGCGATGCGCGGCGAGGACCTGGACGAGGCCAAGGCCCTCGAGGCGCGGCAGCGCGCCGAGGAATTGCTGCAAACCCAACTGTCCGACATTGAGGCGGCCAGGGCGCTGGCCGAACTCGCCGAAATCGCCGCCCAACTGCGGATGATCGAGCGCCTGCGTAAAACCAGGTAGCGAAGCCCGGGCACGGCGGCGGCGCCTGTGCCGGGACACTCGCGGTGACACGATGAAATTTTCAGCCGTTATTCTTGCCGCCGGGGAGGGCAGGCGCATGGGCGCGGGCGGGCCGAAGGTGTTGTGCGATCTTGGCGGCGCGCCGCTGCTCGGGCATGTCATCGGCATGATGAGGCGACTCGGGGCCGGCGAGGTGCACATCGTCGTCGGCCACGGCGGCGACCGCGTGCGCGAGGCGTTCGGCGGCGACGGCGGCCTCGTCTGGCACGAGCAGCGCGAGCAACTCGGCACGGCGCACGCGGTGTCGTGCGCGCTGCCGGCGCTCGGCGACGACGACACCGCGCTGATTACCTACGGTGACATGCCGCTGATACACGCCGGCACCTACCGCGGCGTGCTCGACGGCCTGGCGCACGCCGACCTCGTGCTGCTGACCGCCGATGTCGCCGCGCCGGCGGGCTACGGGCGCATTCTGCGCGACGCGCGCGGCGGCATCGCCGGCATTGTCGAGGAGGCCGACGCGACGCCGGAGCAGCGCGCGATTACCGAAGTCAATTTAGGCGTGATGGCGGCGAAGGCGCGGGTTTTGCGCGCGCTGATTGCGGAGGTCGGCAACGACAACAACCAGCGCGAGTATTACCTGACCGATTGCGCGGGCGCCGCCGTCGCCGGCAACCTGCGCCTCGCGTCGAGCGGCCTGCGCGATGCGTCGGAGGCGGCGGGCGTCAACGACCGCATCCAGCTCGAGCACGCCGAGCGCATTTTGCAGCGCCGCCGCGTGCACAGTTTGATGGCGCGGGGCGCGTGCGTGCGCGACGCCAGCCGCCTTGAGGTGCGCGCCGAGGTGGAAATCGGCCAGAATGTGCTGTTCGATGTCGGCGTCGTTCTCGAGGGCGGCGTGGAACTCGGCGACGATGTGAGCGTCGGCGCCTACAGCATGCTGCGCGATGTCAGCATCGGCGCCGGCACCGTCATCAAGCCGTATTCCATCGTTGAAGACGCGCAAATCGGCGCGCGCTGCCGGGTCGGGCCGTACGCCAGAATCCGCCCGCAGACGGTGCTCGCCGACGAGGTTCATGTCGGCAACTTCGTCGAGGTCAAGAAGAGCGTAATCGGCGCCGGCAGCAAGGCCAACCACCTGAGTTACATCGGCGACAGCGAAATCGGCGCCGCCGTCAATGTCGGCGCCGGCGTCATCACCTGCAATTACGACGGCGCCGACAAGCACCGCACCGTCATCGGCGACGATGTGTTCATCGGCTCGGACACGCAACTGGTGGCGCCGGTCGCGGTCGGCGACGGCGCCACCATCGGCGCCGGCTCGACCATCACGCGCGACGCCGACGCCGGCGCGCTGACGCTGTCGCGCAGCGAGCAGAAAACCGTCGCCGGCTGGCGGCGCCCGCGCAAGAAGGGGGCGGGCTGATGTGCGGCATTGTCGCCGCCATCGCCGCGCGCGATGTCAGCGGCGTTTTGATGGAGGGGCTGCGGCGGCTTGAATACCGCGGCTACGATTCCGCCGGTGTCGCGCTCGTCAACGGCGGCGTCCGGCGCGTCAGGAAACTCGGCAAGGTGGCGGAACTGCAAAACGCGCTTGATGCCGATCCCTGCACCGGCAACGCCGGCGTCGCCCACACCCGCTGGGCGACCCATGGCGCGCCCGACGAGGCCAACGCGCACCCGCACATCTCGGACCGCATCGTCATCGTCCACAACGGCATCATCGAGAACTACGAGGCGCTGAAAAAAACCCAGACCGGGCGCGGCTTTGATTTCACCTCGGAGACCGACACCGAAGTCATCGCGCACCAGATCATGTGGCATTTGTCGCGCGGCGGCGGCCTGTTGCAGGCGGTCAGCCGCGCGCTGAAAGACCTCAAGGGCACCTACGCGCTCGGCGTGATTGATGTCGAGCAGCCCGACCACATCGTGCTGGTGCGAAACGGCAGCCCGCTGGTCATCGGCGCCGGCGCCGACGGCGGCCACTACGCCGCCTCCGATGTGCACGCACTGTTGCAGGTGACCACCGACTTCATCGTGCTGGAGAACGGCGACATCGCGCGCATCGGGCGCGGCGGCGTCCGCATTTTCAACGGCGAACTTGAAGACGGCGAACTGCGCCCGGTCGAGCGCGCGCCGGTGGCGACGCCGCTGTCGCCGCACGCGATTGAACTCGGCGAATTCGACCACTTCATGCAGAAGGAAATACACGACCAGCCGTGCGCGGTGACCGACACGCTCGAGGGCCGCCTGCTCGACGACACCGTGCCGGACGGGATACTGGGGCCGGACGCCGCGCCGCTGCTGGACGCCGTCAGGGCGGTGCAGATTGTCGCCTGCGGCACCAGTTACCACGCCGGCCTGGTCGCGCGCCACTGGTTCGAGGAATTCGCCGGCGTGCCGTGCCGCGTCGAGATTGCCAGCGAGTTTCGCTACCGCCGCCAGGTGATACTGCCGGGCACGCTGTTTGTCGCCATCTCGCAGTCGGGCGAGACGGCGGACACGCTCGCCGCGCTGGCGCTGGCGAAGCAATGCGATTACCTGCCGTCGGTGGCCATCTGCAATGTGCCGGAGAGTTCGCTGGTGCGCGAGTCCGCCCGCGTGCTGATGACCCACGCCGGGCCGGAAATCGGCGTCGCCTCGACCAAGGCGTTCACGACGCAGTTGGTGACGCTGCTGCTGCTTGCGATGCTGCTCGGCAAGCGCGCCGGCATGGAGCCGGCGGTGCGCGCCGGCCTCGTCGCGCAGTTGCGCAACCTGCCGTCGCGCCTTGAACAGGCGCTTGCGCTGGAGCCGCGCATCAAGGAACTGGCGCAACAGTACGCCGACAAGCGGCATGTGCTGTTTCTGGGGCGCGGGCGGCATTACCCGGTGGCGATGGAGGGCGCGCTGAAGATGAAGGAGATTTCCTACATTCACGCCGAGGCCTACGCCGCCGGCGAACTCAAGCACGGCCCGCTGGCGCTGGTGGACCGCGGCATGCCGGTGGTTTCGGTGGCGCCGAACGACCACCTGCTGGCCAAGTTGAAGTCAAACCTGCAGGAAGTGCGCGCGCGCGGCGGCGTGCTCCATGTGTTCGCCGATTCGGGCGCGGGCTTCAAGTCCGAGGGCGATTCGGTCGTCGTGATTGAACTGAACGCGCCGGAAAACGCGGTGGCGCCGATTGTGTTCACGCTGCCGCTGCAAATACTGGCCTACCACACGGCGTTGCTGAAAGGCACCGACATTGACCAGCCGCGCAACCTGGCAAAGTCGGTTACGGTGGAATAGCAGTCAGTCCGCCGAAGTCAGCCCGCCGCCCGCCTGATCTTCACTGAACGGCTTTCCGCGACAACTTCCAGTGAATCAGGAAAAGCGCGACCATGATCAGCATCGTGATGGCCTGCTGGATAAGGCTTTGCTTCGCGTCCCGCGCCTCGCCGGCGATGGCGATGCGGTAGCCTTCCTCGCGCAGCCGCGTCAGCGTGTCGTCGTCCGGCACCGCTTTTTCGGGCGGCCAGTCCCTGACAAAATTGATGTTGCTCTGGTAGCGCTCGTATTGCCAGCCGCTCAGCGTCGTTTCGGGCAGGTTGACCTGCACCACATCATACACGCCGACGCCGAACGACACGCTGAAGACGATGACGGAAACAAAGCACACCGCCAGCGCATAAAGCCGCAAGATGTTTCTGGACAACATGAATACCCCCTTGTCTGAGTTCAGGAAACACTATTATAATGCAACCGTCGCCGTCCCGCGGCGTCATTCCGGGACGCGCCGGCAATCCGCCATGACAAAAACCGCCCTTTTCCTGATACAGGCCAAAGCGGGGCTGCCGCGCATCTACCGCTGCCTCAGGAACAAGCCCCATGCGCTGCTTTCCTACCGGAAAGAAACAGCGGATACCACCCTGTATGCACCGAACACAACCTGGGCATCGGGCAGAAACCGGCTGATTGAATATGTCAAGGCCAACCGGCTTCTCTATGACTGGTATGTCTTTCTTGACGAAGATGTCGTTTTTTATGAACCGGCTCGTTCGCCCGTTGCTTTGGTGTATTGTCCATTTTGGTTGCTCCGTTTGCTTCAGGTGGCATCCGGGTGTATTCTCCATGCTTGCGGCAAAGACGGAAGCCCGGGCTGATTCTCCGGCCGCACATGGCTTGTCAACTTTTCATTGCAGTTTTCAATGACAACAAACACGGTTTACACAGTGTCCATCGGTGACTGTTACACCAAAACGCTTTGGGCAAGAGACAGCCTCAAGGCGTGGGAATGTTACTGCGACCGCCACAACCTGAACCTTCATGTGCAGACAAAGCCTGTTTTCCCTTTCAGGGAGAAGAGTGAATCGCTTCTCTTTGAGAAACTCAACTGTATCAACCGGGATTTGGCCGGTAGTGTCCTGCTAACGGATTTGGACAACCTGCCTGTCCCGCAAGCGCCGAATATATTTGATTTGCACAGTGACAAGAATATCACCTGCCGCGTGAACCCATTCTGGCATTTCAAGCATCCTGTTTCGGCCCTCGTCCAGGACAGGTATGAAACGCTGGGTGCATTGCGATGGCCCCGGTTCAGGGATGTGAAAAAAGGAAGAGGACAATGGCCGGATTCGCGTCTCTATTTTATTGTCAATGGTCACATCATGTTGTTGCCGCCGAATATCCGGCAGGTATTCCAGGAGAACTATGCAAGGATTGTGCGGGAAACCCCCTTGTGGGATCTTTCCTTTGATGAAGGCGTTTGGGCTTATTGGATAGCCAGATTCAGCCGGGAGTACAACATCATGGTTGATGCTTTTGATGCGGGGCAATGGGCTGTTCCCGCCTGGTCGCCATACTTTGGCAAAGAGGAGGTTATGCCGCCTGGTTGTCACATGGTTCACTTATATGCCAAGAAATACCTGTCCCGCTATTACACGGAGTGGTATATCCTGAATTCCCGGAAGGAAACATGGTTCGGAGTGGTTTTGTGGCGGATTAGGGGAGTTCTTGGACTCAGAAAAGTGCATCTTCGTTTGTTTCTCTCCCGGATTTCTTTGTTCTGCAGCAGGGTTGCGGCCAGGGTTGTTCGCCATCTGACCCCCCCCTGACCGTCTTTAGCACAATCCAATGAACACAATCTACACGGTGGCCATCGGCAGCCGTCACACCAAAACCCTGTGGGCGAGGGACTGCCTGAAGGCGTGGGAGCGTTACTGCG
>JAPPQC010000052.1 GCA_028817225.1 Gammaproteobacteria bacterium
TTGTCAGTGACAGGTCAATGTAGCCGCTGGTTCCTTCGGCGATGGTGGTTTGTGAGGAGTGAATGCGAATGCCGGGTGTTGCGACGGAATAGAGGGCGTTTGCGATGTTGAGGGCGCCGCCGGAGGCGGCAGCGTCCTCAAAGGCCGGGAAACGGTCCACAGTGTTGAGCAGTGTGTTGCGCACATCGGTGACGGTCAAGTCCGGCTTGTAGGACCACAGCAGGGCGGCGGCGCCTGCAACCTGGGGAGCTGCAAAGGAGGTTCCGGAGGCCCTGGAAATCGTGCCGCCAACCACCACGGTTCGAATGAATTCACCGGGCGCCATCAAATCCACTACTGCTTTTCCGTAGTTGTTGCGTATGGTGCGGTGGCGTCTATCATGCGCCCCGACAACGATGATGTTGTGGAGGTCGTAGCAGGCTGGAGTGTGTGCTTGGGTCTGAGTAGTGAAGTGTCTCGCACCATTCCCGGCTGAATTGACATACAAGACCCCCTCCGCCCCAAGATCGCTTATTCCATCATATTCTGCTTGTGTGTGTGGACAATCCTCCGGACTTCCCCCGCTGTGATTCATGACCCTGATATTGACACCTCTTCTCCGCATCTTGAGAAGGTAATTGAACATGGACATCGTAAAGCCGCGCACGCTCATAATCCGGACATTCCAGGCGACGCCCGTGATTCCATAGTTGTTGTTTCCGCGGGCTCCGAGAACACTGGAAACCTCTGTGCCGTGCGGGTTCCTTTCGCCGTCTTGAATGTTGCCGTCTCCGGGTCCTATGTGGGACGTCCAGCAGCCGTGGATGTCGTCTATGCATCCATTGTTGTCATCGTCCACGTCTTCCTCGCCTTCCAGCTCCGCTTCGTTAACCCACAGGTTAGGGCGCAAGTCCGTGTTGTTCAGGTCAATGCCGGTGTCCCTCACGACGACCACGACATCGTCGCTGCCGGTGGTGTAGGCCCATGCTTCCGGGGCGTCTATGTCCACACCGAATTGGGAATCGTGGAGGTGGTACTGTTTCTCGAAATAAGGGTCGTTGGGGAAGATTCCGGGGGATTCAGCGTGCAGTACCCTTTCAGCGCTAAGGTCCACTTCTGCGTATTTCACCGACGGGTCCTGCTGAATAATTTCCAGCAGCCAGTCTGCATCCCATCCGGCCGGCACTTCAATGACGGACAGGTCGAGTTCGTCCAGGTAGTTTGTGCGTACTTCTTCCATTTGGAGGAGTATCGCCATTGGCCCGTCTGCGGGTTCGGGAATGCCGGACAGACGCTTGGCCAAGAGTATCCGGTGTTTAGTTTTTTTGTCGGGCGGGTCTTCAGGAACGATCTTGATGTTTTTCAGAATGTTCCTGAAATCTTTTTGTGCGGTGTTCGCGGTGTTTGTTCCGGGTGTTTCTGTTTCATCGCGCGGCGGTGTGGAAGATTCGGCCAGCAGTATCATCAGCAAGGCGACAATGCCCCCTCCGGTGAACCATCCGGTATTCCCTTTTTTCCACGAGGCTGTCATGCTGGTAAAGTACTTGCAAACGGCAAAAAATGCCGGTTTTTCAATGGGTATGATATATCAACGGCTGTTTGCCGGTGCCCTGGATTTCTTCTTTCGGGTGCAGTTCCGCTTCGCCGCCTAACCCGTTGCGGGGTTACGGGTCGGTCTGGATGATGGTGGTGTTTGTGAGCACCGCGCCTTCAAGGAAGACGCGCAGGCGCAGGTAGGTGGAGGAGTCTCCGTCGTCGTCTCTTGTGATCAGGAGGGCACGGTTGGGTTGGCCGAGTCTTGCGGCGGCATCAGGGGGGAGGGCCGGAGACAAGCGTATCCAGTGGGTTCTGCCCTCTATATCGTCCTCGTCTATTGAGTGGATGATGATTTCGGTTGCGGTGGCGTCCTCTACGATGGTTGCGGTTACGGGCCAGGTGTTGCCGCTGATGTTGTTGAACAGGTGGTTGATGTCGCCGCCCCCGATTGGTCTTGCGTTGAGGGAGAAAGTCACATCTTGCACGGCCATGCGGTCGAGTGTGATGGTTGCGGTGGCGGTTGGGGCGTTTGTTTCTGTGTTGCTCTGTGTGATGGTGCGGGGCAGGACGGTGATGGTCATGATGGGGGTGTCGCTGTCTTCTATGGTCAGGGTGGCTTGCAGGGGCAGGGCCTGGGGCGAGATGCGGGGGTTTTCGGTGGTGACTTGCAGGTGGATGGTTTTGTCGGGGCCGTTGTAGCCTGGATTGTTGATTGTCTGGATGGTGAAGGTGGCGGAAGTGGAGTCGGCTTCGGCTGTGATGGTTTCGGGCAGCATGTAGTCTGTGTTTGCGGTTGCGGTGCCGGTGGCGGTGATGGTGAATTGTGCGGCGTTGAGCAGCCGGTCGCTGAATTGGATGGTGGCGGTTGCAGTGTCTCCTTCGGTGATGCGTTGGGGTATGTGCAGGGTTGGCCTGATGCCTTCGCTTTGCAGTGTCATGGTTGCGGTGCGTACCATGGTTCGGTAGTCTGTGGTTGAGCGTTCGTCGTTGACCGAGACTTGCAGTGTGATTTCACTGCCGCTGGTTCCAGCGGCGCGGACGGTCATTCTCTGCGGGATGTGCCAGTTGCGGGAAGTGAAGGTCAGTGTGGAGGGTGTGACGACGGCATCGGCGTCAGAGAGCGGGGTGGCGACGCCTTCCAGCACAACGACCTCGCCGGAGGAGGGCCGGACGGGTTCTCTTGTCAATGACAGGTCAATGTAGCCGCTGGTTCCTTCGGCGATGGTGGTTTGTGAGGAGTGAATGCGAATGCCGGGTGTTGCGACGGAATAGAGGGCGTTTGCGATGTTCAGGGCGCCGCCGGAGGCGACGGTGTCTGTGATGACAACGCTTGGAACACCGTCTATAACAACAGTGGCAGTGGTTTTGAATGTATCGAAGCGGTCCACGGTGTCAAGCAGCGCACTGCGAACCTCAGTGACGGTCAAGTCCGGCCTGAACGACCACAGCAGGGCGGCGGCGGCGGCGACATGAGGGGTTGCAAGGGAAGTTCCCCCGACACTACTTTTTCTGTAGCCAGCCGGTGCGAAACGAGTCAGGACATGCAAATTCTCGGCGGGCGCGTACAGGTCGCCAATATTGGTGCCGTAATTGGAGCCTTGGTCTGCGAAGCTAGTACTCACCCAACGAGTCCGGGAAGTCTCACTCTGTCCCGCGACAACAATCATGTTATCGGTTTTGAGGCAGCCCGGGCTGAGTTGCCTCGTCGCCTGTGTTGTGCTGTTGTAATTTATATCGCCGTTTCCAATTGCCTGGACAAACAGGATTCCCTTCTGCCCAGCATCTCTAATTGCATTGCGACGATCGCGATCACGATCGCCCGGATCAAGTGGGTCGCAACCTTCTTCGATGGCTCTGCTGTTATTGACGACCCTGACATTGACCCCTCTATCCCGCGTTCTCATGACATACGCTAATCCTTCCAGAAAAGGGCCCCGCACATACATAATCCGGGTATTCCAGATAACGCCTGTGAGTGCGTAATTGTTGTTTCCTCGCGCCAGAATACTGGAAACCACTCTGCCGTGGTGTTGATGCTCATCAAAAATCCTGCCATCTGCGGGGGTGTTGCGCACATTACAACCATGCATATCGTCTATGCATCCATTGTTGTCATTGTCTATGCCGTCGCCTGCGATTTCACTGCTGTTGACCCAAAGATTGGGGAGCAGGTCTGGAGTAATGTCAAGTTCGCGGTTCTCGAGTACCGCAATGATGACTTTGTCGCTGCCGGTGGTGTAGGCCCACGCTTCCGGGGCGTCTATGTCCACATCGCGGACGGGGTCGTGAAGGTTTGTTTGGGCGTTGAAGGCCGGGTCGTTGGGCCAGATGCTGAAGGATTGCATCTTTTGCTCCTTGTATGCGTGCTTCACTGAAGGATCTTGCCGAATAATTTCCAAAAGCCAATTTGTATCCCATGTGGTGGGTACTTTGACAGCAGTAATGTCGAAATGGCCAAGGTAGGGTGTGTGAACCTCTTCCATTTGGGAGAGTACCGCCATCGGGCCGTTGGCGGGTTCGGGTACGCCGGACATGCGCTTGGCCAATAGCGTCTGATACCCGGCTTTTTCTTCCATGAGATGTTCGGGAACTGTCTTGATGTTTTTCAGGATGGGGCGATAATCTTTTTGTGCGGTTTTTGTTCCGAATGTTGCGACTTCATAACGAGGCGGTGTTGAAGATTCAGCCAGCAATATCATCATCAGAGCGGCAACAGCCCCCCCGATGTACCACCCGGTGTTCTTTGTTTTCCGCAAAAAAGTCATACAGGAAAGGTGCTTGCGAACGGCCAAAAATGGCGGTTTTTCAATGGTTATAATATACCATGCCAAAGGGCGGTTTCTATGGTAGTATCGGCCATCCGTATGAACGGGACATTCATATGAAACCGACTCTTGCAGCAGCGAGACTGCTTTCCATATCAGCGGCATGGGCAATCCTGCCGTTTGCGACGCCCCTGCATGGTGCGTCGCCGGGCTTTCCCTTTGCCGAGGACTTTCAGTCACAATCCCTCCTTAACAGCACCGATACCACTGCACGGTGGACCAGCAGCGTTGTAACGCTTGGGCGTGCGCGCGGCGTTCATGAGTCGGTTTTTACGATGCAGGACAGGCCGGTGGGCGCTGTGGGTAATGCCGAGATTTTTGACATTGCGCTGCAGGATATCAATGGCGACGGTCGTCTGGATATCGTTACCGCCGGCCCGAACGGGGTTGTGGTTTATTTCAATGACCCGGCTTCCGGTTTTTCTCTGGCCAGTTCAACCGTTGTTACGACTACTTCTTCCCACCTGCTGACCTTTGGCGATTATGACAGGGACGGCGACCTGGATATCATTGCCGGTTCCTGGCTCAGGCGTTCCAATGTGATACTGCACAAGAACGACGGGCGCGGCGGGTTTGACAGCGCCGCCATTGATTCCTCGGTTCCGGATCTGGTCGCCAACGGTCTTGCGACAGCGGACATTGACGGCGACGGCCATCTGGACCTTGCGATTGCACTGCAAGGGCGCGAGGGCGGAGTTGACCTTTACCGCAACGATGGCAATGGGGGCTTCAGGCACCAGGACACGGTTGATTCAGGCGGCCCTCACCGGGATATACAGATGGGCGACCTCAACGGGGATGGCCGCCCGGATATTGTGCTTGTCAAGGATGGCGTCGGCGGGTTTCATCTGAACAGTTTTAATCCTGCAAGGCCGGATGTCTGGAGGTTTGAGAGCATGACATCGTTCAGCAGCCGCACAGGCACCCGTCTTGTGCTGGGCGATGTGAACAATGACAGCCATCTGGATATCGTGGTGAGCGTGAGATCGGCGCGCAACAGCGTGCATCTGAACAATGGTTCGGGCGTTTTTGGGTCGGCGTTTATCAGCCCCAACCGCACATCACTGGATGTGGCGCTGGGAGACATTGACGGAGACGGTGATCTGGATGTCGTCGAGGGGAACATTCGGCATCGGCGGGGTTTTTCGTTTATCTACACAAACGACGGCAGCGGGAACTTTGATACAAACGGCTCACGCATTCTTTTGGCCCGCTCAAGGGCGGTGGCGCTTGGTGATGTGGACAATGACGGCGACCTGGACATTGTTTTTGGCAATCAGAACGCCGCGCTGAGAGTCAAAGTGAACCCGGGAATCACCGCCGCTGACGCGCCAAGCGACAGCCTGTTTGACACCGGGCACGGGCGGGTGGTTTCGGGCAAGGTCAATGGTGATGCACAGGTGCCGCATATCGTTTTTCTGACTGCGACGGAAGTGCAGCAGGCGCATACGGAGATTGAATATTACTTGTCCAACGATGGCGGCGAACACTGGGTTCGCGGTTATCCCGGCGAGAGTGTCCGGTTTCTGGCGAGGGGCAATGATTTGCGCTGGCGCGCCGAGTTGAAGTCCCGCTCGTCCACGCTGACGCCGACACTGACGCGGGTCGGCATTGAGAATGTGTTGCAAGTGTCCATTGACGGCGATGTTTTCAGGGGCAACGAGATTTACACCGCAACCAGCCAGACCACACAGAAAGCATCCACGCCGGTGACAATCAGGCTGCTGAACCGAGGCGACCGGGCGCTCACGATTACCGGGATTGAAACCGTTCGGGAAGCATTCGTGTTGCAGGACAGGCAAGGTGAGACTCTGCCTCAACCCTTGTCCATAGAGATAGAAGGCAAGAGCCATGCAGATTTCCGCCTGGTGTTTGAACCGGAGCGGCGGGGAACGACTGACTCAACGCTGACGATTTTTGGCAGTGAGGGAGACCGTGCTTTTCCCGAAGTCAAGGTGGGGTTGAGGGGGCGGGGGCTTGCGCCGGAGATAGGTATTCTGGATATTGATGTTGTTCCCATTGGCGTCCGCGTCGGAACCAGCGGCAGCCAGACTGTAACAATAGAAAACAACGGCGAGGAACTGCTGCGCGTCAGAACTCCAACGATAACGAATCCGCAATATTCACTGGCTAATCCCGCTGCTTTTCCTGTAACCGCGACTGCCGGCAACTTTGTGGAAATTGGATTCTGGTTTGAACCGGAGAAGCCCGGCACCGCCACCACCGACATCATCTTCCCCAGCAATGCGGATAAAGGCACCCAGACAACAACACTGGAAGCCAAGGGCGTCGCCCCGGTGATAGAAATCCCCCCGCCCGCCCTTGTCAGTGTCCGCGAGGGCGGGCGCACAACCGGCGAGATAGTGATAAGAAACACAGGCGACTGGAATATGGCCATCACCGCCGTTACGGGAACAGACACAGTCTTCGATTTTGTCTCCCCCACGACGGCCAGCATCAACGGGTTCGGCCTGATGGTGCCCAGGGAATCATCGGAGACAGTTGTGTTCAGTTTCAGGCCGCAGATGAACGCGCGTTCATCCCCCACCGCCAATATCGTCTTCACCAGCGACGCCTTCAACGAAACGCAGACAGAAGTAATACTGAAAGGCAGGGGCACCGCGCCGGAGGTTGGTTTTGACAAATCGCAACTTCCGGTTGATTTCGGCAATGTTCGTTTCGGTCAAAGCGTCACCCGGACTGTGGTGATAGAAAACATCGGCGACGAGCCGCTGATTGTCAGCGGAGTGGTGTCGGCAGTGACCGACAGTGTGCCGGGCGTGTTCTCGTGGGAGCCTCCCACCGAAGGGGCCGCCAGCCAGACAGTGCCCGCCGGTGAAAGCGCGCTGCTGGGCCTGCGTTTCACGCCGGCGGGCAAGGCGGACTTTGATGACCAACTGATGATAGACAGCGACGCGGTCAACATGTTTAAAGAGCGCCTGACTGTTGAGGGTGAAGGCGTGGCGTCTGTGATGGCCATTGCCATCACCAGCACGGACGCCGGAAATCCGAAGGGCAGCACCGCTTCGGTCGTGTTGCATGATTTCGGGGATGTGACAATCAACGACGATAGATCGAGAAAGGTGATTATTTCCAACGAACTCGGCACTGCGTCGTTGACGGCCGGGATTCCCGCGATTACCGAAAGATTCTTCCAGTGGAAGACACCGCCTCCGGACACGATTGTCCTGGCGGAACACGATTCAACATCCAGCCTGATTCTGGTTTTTGAGCCGGAAGAACGCGGGCCGCGCAGCGCCACGCTGGTTTTTCCCAACGACGCGCTGAATGGCACTCAGACCGTCATACTGAGGGGCCGGGGCACGGGGGCGGAGATGGAACTGCGCGTGGGCGGCGAGATTCTTCTCCCGAACACAACCCACACTGTCAGCGGCATCTGGGTGAACAGAAGCACCGAGGTTCGCGTGGAGGTGCGCAATATCGGCAATGTGTCCATGAAGGTGAACGAGCCGATGAAGGAAGACAGGACCGAAGAAGGGTTCATGCCGCTTGGAAACCATGGCCAGCCGCGTGTTGTGACCGAGAATCAGTCGGTGATTTTCATATATGAGTTCAAACCGAACAAGCGCGGAACCGCCACCACCCTTGTAACTTTCAAAAGCGATGCGGTGAGCAGCGGCGAGCAGACCATCATACTGCACAGCAAGGGTGTGGGGCCTGTGATTTCCACCGTGCCCGGCGCAATCCTGGGCGTACGGTTTGACGATGTTCGCGTCGGCAAAAGCACCGACGAGGAAGTGTTGATAACCAACAAGGGCGATTTTCCGCTGATGATTACTTCGTTGGCGGTGACTAACACGGGTGCCAAGGAAGTGAGCGAATCGGTGATTACGGTGGTGAACCCTCCGGAGTTTCCCAAAGAGTTGTCAGTCGGCACGACCCTGTCGCTCACGCTGCGCTTCACGCCGGAAGACAGGGACGGGGTTGGCGGTCTTCTGCTTATCGGGAGCGATACAGTCGATGGCGGCGGGTTGCTGCCTATTTTTGGCCAGGGCCTTGCGGCGGAGATTTCCATTATCATTACCGCCACCGATGCGGTTGTGGCTCATGACGGTTCCAACCAGCTCATGCTTGAGACGGTGTCATATGGTTTTGGAAATGTGCCGGTTGGCACAAGCGCATCCGCGAAAGTGTCCATTGCCAACGAGCACGGCAATACGCCACTGCGGGTTGGGATTGAAGAGATTAACAACCCGCATTTCAGGTGGGAGAACTATCCTGAAGGCGGCGTGGTTGACTTGGACGCCAGAACAAGCTCCAGCCTGATTCTTACTTTTGAGCCGAAAAGCCACGGGGTGAAGACTGCCGGGTTTGTGGTGGAGAGTGATGCATACAACGCCACCCGGACGGATGTGACGCTGACGGGCGAAGGTTTGGGGGCGGTGATGGAACTCCGGGTGGGCGACAAGCGCCTTGTTCCAGGCATGGCCCACATCATCAGCGCAACCAGAGTGCATGCGAGCACGACGGTTGCCGTGGCGGTGCACAATCTTGGCAATGCGCCGATGGAGATAGACCCTCCGGCGAAGAGTGACAGAGGCGCAATAGAAGGGTTCGCGCTGGTTGGAGCCGATAACATGCGCAAGGTTGTGACCGGCGGCCAATCGGTGACTTTCAGATTCCGGCTCAGCCCGGACGAGCGCGGAACCGCGGTTACCGACATCACCTTTGCCAGCGATGCGGCCAGCAGCGGCAACCAGACCATCACGCTGAATGGCAAGGCCGTGGCGCCGGAGATGGTTGTGTGGGTTGGCGGCGAGAGGCGCGAGTCGGGCAGGGCGCCCTACGACTTCGGGAAAGTGCTGATTGGCAAGACCGCAAGCCGGACAGTGGTGATACGCAATGATGGCGATGCGCCGCTTGAGGTCAGTTCGGTTGTTGCCCGCCTGGTGAGGTTTGGGCACATCTTTACGGTTTCCAGTGACCACCGCACCTGGCCCGTTGTGATTGATGTCGGTTCGTCCAAATCATGGACATTGTCTTTTGAGCCTCTCGATGACAGGACCAGGGTTCCCCATGGAGCACTGGAGATTGACAGCGACGGCTTCGCGGCACAGGACTGGAGCCTGGATTTGGAGGGGCGGGGTGTTGAGCCTGTCATTGAGGTGATGGCCGGCGGCATGACATTGGGATTGAGCGAAACCATTAACCTTCGCACGCCGCCGAATGTGGCGGTGACGACGGATATCATCGTCTGGAACCGGGGGAGTGCCGATTTGACGGTGCATGACATCGGCTTGTGGCGAAGCGATGGTCTCATTGTTGATGCGCTCGGGCACTACAACCTGCCCGGTGGCGGTATGACAATCCCGGAGAACTCTTCCCATACATGGACACTGCACTTCATTCCGCCCGATGTTGCCACCACGCACGCAGAGTTAATCAGGATAGTCAGCAGCGACAAGGCCAGCCCCTTTGATTTGAAGGTGCGCGGTGTTGGTGTGGGGCCTGATTTGGTCACCAGTTTCAGAGGGTGCAGCAGAGAGCAGGACATTCATTGTCATCTGGATGACATACGGGCGGGGGCAACGACTTCTGTGGAATTGACCATAAGCAACCGGGGCAACGAGTTGCTTACGGGCACGGTCAGGATGACACCCGGCAACCGGGATTACCGCGTTTACAGAATAAACGGTTCCGAATTCTTTCGGATTAATCTTGGGCCGGACGAAATAATAACGCGGACAATAACCTTTTCCCCATGGGATGCCAACCCCATACCCCCGGGGCAAAGCTCAAAACACCGACGCGCGGTGTGGGTCAAGATAAGAACCAATGACCCCGTTGAGCGGGAGAGGGTGATAGATGTGTGGGGCCAGATTGTCGGCCCCGAGATGCATGTGGATATTGGCAGTCCGGTTTCAATCTATACCGGAAGCACGGAAACGCGGAAGCGGGAGCATGATTTTGGCGATGTAACGGTGGGCACATCGGCAACCGTGCCGTTGACCATCAGAAATGTGGGCAACCGGACGCTGACGGCGACGGTGAGCGTGAGCGGCGGCGCCTATCGCCTGCTCAACGAGGACGGCAGTTCCGCCAAAAACCGGCTCATCACGATTGGCGCCGGTCTCAACGAACCGCTGGATTTGCGTTTTGTGCCGCCAATCGCCCCCGCACCCTATGAGGAGACGCTGACCATCACCAGCAACGACCATGACGAGGGCGTTTACGAGGTGGCGCTGACAGGCCGGGGGACGGGGAATCCGGCGATGGTGGTCAAGGTTGCCGGGAGTGTGCGCCGGTCCGGGGGAGAGTTCCATTTTGGCGAGCGGCAGGTGAGCATGACAAAAAGCGTGATGGTGAGAATCGAGAACATGGGGAATGCCACTCTTGATCTTGATATGACGAAGCCGGTCAGGGTTGAGACAACCGGGACGGACTTTCTGTTTCTTGAACGCCCTGAATTGCCGGTTTCTAAACTGCGTCCCACCGTGGACGAGCGCCGCGAGCGGCCTTACCGTGTTGGTGAGAGTGCGCCGACGATTTTGGCGGGGAGTTCATCCACCTTCATGCTGCACTTCACACCGGGTGTGCCGTCCAGGGAAGACAACGGCCGGTTGGTGATAAACAGCAACGACCCGAATCATCCGGAATGGAAACTGAACCTGGAAGGCAGCGGCAGAGGCGCTTTGATGCGTGTTACCTTGATTGCCGACGATAAAGTTTACATCCACCCGACGCAGACCCATGTCCATGATGTGGGAGACGTTCTCGTTAACGAGAGGCTGGGCGGGAATGATTTATTCGTGCGGCTCCAGAATTTGGGCAATGAAAACCTGGATGTCACTTTAGGGATGGCTGAAGGCAGCGAGGGTTTTCAAATTAAAAGCGGAGAGGAACGCCATATCATGGGAGAGAATTGGGTTCGACGGCCCCCGATTATTTTTCAACCGACACGGCCCGGAAACCACACGGGGACGGTGGTGATTAGCAGCAATGACGATTTCTTGAGGGAATTCAGGATACAGTTGAAGGGCGAGGGCCTTGCACCGGACATTGATGTTCAGGCCGTTGATTTTGGCGATGTGCAGATTGACGGAAGTTCATCCGCTGAAGTGGTGGTGCACAACAGGGGTGGGGCGTTGCTGACCATCACCGATGCCGTGAGGAGCGCCAACAGTCAATTCAGCGACGATATCAGGCCCCTCCTGCCCATTTCCGTGCAACCCGGGGAGTCTTCTACGCTCAGTGTGTCCTTCTCGCCGACGATGTCGGGAGTTTCCAGCACCACGCTGACTTTCACCAGCAACGCTTATGGCAAGAACAGTTATGCGGTGACACTGGAGGGCCGGGGGAGAGGGAAGCCCCGAATGGAAGTCACCATTGACAATGTTGTGCGGCGGCATGAGGGGGTGCCCTATCAGTTTGCCCCGCAAAAAGTCGGCACGACGGCCAGTGTGGAGGTGACTATCAGTAACAAGGGGAATGACGATCTCAGGATTACATCCATTGAGACGACTCCCACGAGTTTCCGGTTTCTTGACCGCCCCCCGGCGGGAATTTCAGTGTTGCACCCTTCTCTGCCCGAGCGCCACAGACTGGGCTACACCACCACCGGCGATATTGGGCAGCCGGTTGCGGCGGGCAGTTCTGCTACTTTCATGCTGCATTTCAGCCCGAGTTTGCCGTCCAGCGAAGACAACGCCTTGCTGACGATAAGAAGCAACGACCCGGACCATCCGGCCTGGAGCCTGAATCTGGAGGGTAGGGGAACCAGCCGCATGTTGCGCGTGAGGTTGTTTATTGGTGATGACGCCTACGACAATTTTGCCGATACCGAGGTTTATGATGTTGGGGACGGGGTTGTCAGCCAAACATTTTCTTTGTTCAGCGGGCATGTACCAGCTTACAAGGCGAGAGCGAGTGCAGGATTCAAGCCGCCAAAAGCTTCTGCAAGGGTACGCCTCCACAGCATGGGCGACATTCCTGTGACCATCGAGAGCGTTGGGCAGGATAACAACAGCACAGGTTTCTCCCGAATTGAAGACGGATGGAGAGGATCCAGTCCGAACGGGACCTGGGCACAATACAAACTGGTGTTTTTTGAGCCGACGCAACGGGGGATTCATACCGGAACAATAGTAATCAAGAGCGATGACGACCTTTCACCGGTGATGAAAGTACGGTTGAGGGGTCGGGGCATTGCGCCGGGGATTCACACCCGGGTTGACAATTTCGGTGATGTGCCCGTCGGCGGCAGTTCGGTAACCGAGGTGGCGGTGCTCAACGATGGCGATGCGCCGCTGACCGTCAAGGGGGTTGCGGTTGCCGCTGACAGCCCGTTTGAAGCCGATGTGGTTCCATCTGAACTCCCCGTTGTGCAGCCCGGCCTTTCTTCCACATTTCATGTGTCCTTTGCGCCGGTGGAATTGGGTGTTTCGACCGCCGCGCTGATTTTGACAAGCGATGCGCTGGGTGAGCCTGAACATCGGGTGGTGCTGCGGGGCAACGGTGTCAAGCCCGAAAACACGCTTGATATTGAGGTTGGCGGACAGGCGATGACATCGCACGCGCCCTTCAACTTCGGGCGTGTGCGAGTGGGCAAGACAACGGCGGTCGCGGTGACGGTCAGCAACAGGGGCGTTTCCGGTTTAAGGCTGAAGCCGCAGGTGGAAGGCCACGGCTACAGTCTTGCTGACAGCGCCGCCAAGACGGTTACGCAAGGTGTTCCCGGCACCTGGATACTGCGTTTTCAGCCGGAAATTCGCGGCGCCCATCAGAGTACATTGACCATTGTGGATGTGGACAATCCCCTCAATTCCCGGGCATGGGGATTGACGGGTTTCGGGCACGGGCCGCAGATTAAAGTGGCGGTTGGCGACAGCGCGTACAACTCTGGCACAGATTATGGCTTTGGCACGATAAGTTACGGTTCGGCCACAACCGCCGTGGTGAAAATCACAAACAAAGGCAACTCTGCCCTGAACATCAAATCCATCAAGGTGACTCCGGAAAAACTGGAATATTCGGCCCACTTGAACCTTGATCCGGAAGAAGATCGTACAATATCTGGCAACGGGGCGATTGACACTGGTTATAGCCTCGTCAACAGCAACATCCGGATAATCCCGTCCAGCAACTCCGCTTCTTTTGAACTGCATTTCACGCCGGTCATACCGATTGCCAATGACAGTGTTTTGACGATTGTCAGCGACGATCCGGAACATCCCGAGTGGAACCTGAATTTGACAGGGCGCGGGACCGGGCCTTTTCTGGCATTTTTCAATTCAGGGCGTATTCGCGCCAATAATACTCTTTTTATAGTATCCGCCGATGTTGGTTCTGAATACAGCCCGAATTATGTTAACTTTGATTATGTGAATCTTGGTGATTCCGTGTTGAGGGAAACTGCTCCTTCCAGGATTGCAGGTGAAGGTTTCAATTTGGAATACGGTCCGTGGGGCAGCCTTTCCCCGAATCAATCACCTCTTTTTATTGCATGGCCGCAAATTACTTTTGCTCCGACGAGAGCGGGTATTCACACTGGTACTCACACGCTTTACAGCAATGACAGAATCAACCCCGAATTCACGATACGTTTACAGGGCATCGGTCGCGCTGCGGGGATTGCCGTAGCAGCAGGCGGCAGTTCCATAGACTCGCTTGAGGAATACAATTTTGGCGATATTCCCGTCAACGGCAGTTCACAAACGCGGGTGGAAATCAGCAACGGCGGCAATGGCCCGGTTTTGAGCATCACCGACATCTCGGTGAACGGCAATGAGCAGTTCAATGCAAGAATCACGCCTTACCCACTGTATCCTGTCACCATGTCGTCCGGGACTGACTCCTGGTCGTTTGACCTGTCTTTTGCGCCGACTGAAGTGACTTCGGTCAGCGCCCGGCTGGTCATTTCCAGCAATGCCCACGAAGAGGGGACTTTCGTAATCCGGTTGCGCGGCAAAGGCGTTCCTGCGGAGCCTGCGCCATCGGCCTGGGCGGACGGCGTGCAAAGACCTGCGACACCGGCCTTTGCCGAGTCTGAACCTGATGGCGCCCCGCGTTTTGTCGGTCTTGGGTATGCGGACGGGCAAAGCCGTTTGTGGCTGGCGTTTGATGAACCGGCGCAGATATTGAGCGGCGCCGATGCGCGCACGCTGTCGGACGGCGCCTTGTTGTCGGGGTTTGAGGTGCTGCCGAATTACGATGGGGGCGACAGCGGCGAAGACATCGGCGTGCTGCGCGCCCGTTACCGTAGCGGCGGCGTGGTGATGGACCTTGCACGCAACATTGTTCCCGCCGATGCGTCGGTGTGGGTGCGTTACACGCCGCCGTCCGATGGCGTGTCGGGCATTTACGATCTGGCCAGCCCGCCCAACCGGATTTCGTCGGTTCGGTTGTTCATGCTGCCGCGCAGCGCGGTTCTGGATTATGACGGCGACGGTTTTCCGGATGCGCTGGAGGCGCGTTTGGGCGGCAATCCGCTGGTGGCGGGCGATATGGTTGGTTTGCCGGAGGTTGCGTTGTTGCGGGCGGGCGCTGCGGGCAGTCCGGCGGCGGTTGCGTATTCGGGCATTCGCGCGGACGGCGTGGCGGCGCATCTTGGCGTGGTGACGACCGGCGCAAGCAGTCTTGCGGCGTATTACCTGTCGGATACCTTCGGTTACAGCGGCGGTTATGCGCTGGGTGTGGACGGTTACGGGTGCGCCGGGCGGTTTCCGGCGGATTATGCGTCGCCGTTGTTCGGCGGTGGCTGTGCGGTGGTGGATTTCAACAACATCCGCGCGGGCGTTGAACACCGCATCGGCTGGCTTGCGACAAATGATGCCGGTTACTGGGCGGTTGCACAAGGCACGGCAAGCCGTTTGCCGGAACAGGTTGTTTTGCGCGTTCCGGAATTCAACATGAAGCGTCGCAATGTGTTTGTGTCCAACTCCGCCGCTGATGCGCCGGTGGTTGTGGGCGCGTTCCATGACGGGCCTGCGTCTTCGCAGTCGTTGACGGTGTCGTTGAGCAATGTGGCCGCCGTTGACAGTCCGTCTTCAAAGGAGCCGGATGGTTTCAGTGTGTCCGTCGTGGGCGTGACGACAGACACAACCAGTTATGCGATTACCGGCGTGCAGTCGGGCGAAGACGGCAAGTTGTGGCTTGCGGGCGACCCGCTGTCGTCGCTGACGCCGGACAAGTATTCGCTCGGCAAGGTAACGCAAACCGATGTGGTGCGCCTTGGCGACGACAGCCTGCCGCCGCTGTTTGGCCGCGTATCGCTGTATGAGGGCAGCACGGCAAGCGAGAACGAAAGGCACGCAGTGGTGGTGCGCGGCACGGAGAATTACATTGCGCTGTTGCCGGTGGTGCAGGGTTCGGCGCAGACAGCGTCTGCGTTTGAAGTGTCGCCGTGGGATGGCGCAGGTGGTGGGCCGGTTGCCGTGGACGACAGGATACTTGCGGTGAATGAGACATCGCCGGTGGCGGACGGCGCGTTGGTGAGGATTGCGTTCACGGCGTCAAACCCGCCCGCGACGGTCAGAAACACGGTGTCGCTTGAAGTGGCGGCGTCGTCAGCGGGTGCGGACACGGCGACAACAGTGCTGACCTGGCCGGTGATAGACAGCGCCGATGCGCTGGCTTCCATTGCGGGCGATGGCGACAACGACGGCATACCGGATGCGCGCGACAGTTACCGGTTGCTGAACCGCCTGCCGGTTTCGGTGGCGGGCGGCGTCAGCGGCTACCCCGACCGCAGTTCGGCGGGCGCGGACGGGTGGCATCACATTCGCCCGCTGTCGCCGTTGCACAGCCAGCATGTCGGCAGTTATGCGACGCGCGCAGGTTTGTCGTTCCAAACCGGCTTTGCCGAGGACGGGCAGATGCTGGTGCAGCTTTATATCACAACGCCTGAAGAGCAATCTCCGCTTGCGGCGGACTACCAGCCGGGCGTTCCGATACAGATGAATTACGCTGATTTTGCGGCGTCGCTGTCGCATGGTGAGTTCAACGCGATGGCGCGGCAGTCGCGGCAGGATATTGCGGTGGTGTATAACTTCCGCTTGCATGGTGTGGAGCCGTCGGTTGCAGAAGATACATCACTCGCCGGAGGCCGTGCAGGTGTGGTCATCCCGCTGCCGGAGTCATTGCGCGATGACACCAACATACTGCCGCTGCACTACGCCGGCGGCGCGTGGATTGGTTTCAGCACCGAACCTGACACCCCCGCCGCGGCAGGCTTCGCTCCATTACAGGCAGGCGTCTGCCCGGACGACAGCGGCGTTGCCGGCAGCCCCTACCGCACTGAAAACGGCGTCCTGAACACCCGCAAGCGCACAGGCGACGCCTGCATGGTGCTGTATCTGACCGACGGCGCCGCCGCCGACCGCGACGGCAACATCAACGGCGTTGTGGAAGCGCTGATTGGCCTCGCCGTTATCGTGCTGCCGCGCACCCATCCCACCGCCGCTGTCCCGCATAGTCACTGACGCCAATACCCCGGTTTCCTGTTTGGCAGGAATGGCGGCAAGGTGGCGTTCTGAATTCCCGCCAACCGCCGCCCGGTTTCCTGTATAGTTTCCCTCCGTCGGCGGGCGACCACCGCGCGCCTCAACCCGGAAACACTCATGAAAGACAACCAACAGCCGCCGCTGGTGCTGGCGTCGGGTTCGCGTTACCGGCGTGATGCGCTGCGCCGTCTTGGGCTGGCGTTTGAGGTGCGCGCGGCGGACATTTGCGAGACGCCGCTTGAAGGTGAGTCCGGCGCGCAACTGGTCGAGCGTCTGGCGAAGGCCAAGGCCGACGCCGTCGCGCCGCATTACCCCGGCGCGCTGATCATCGGCTGCGACGAATGCGCCGCCGCCGGCGACGCGCTGCTCGGCAAGCCCGGCGACTTTGATTGCGCGCGCCGCCAGTTGCTCGACTGCGCCGGGCGCACGGTGGTCTTTCACAGCGGCGTGTGCGTGCTGGATACGCGCAACGGCAACCGCCGCTTCGCCGATGTGCCGACGCGCGTGCACTACCGCCGCCTGAACGAGCGGCAAATTGAGTCCTACCTGCGGCGCGACAAGCCGTACGACTGCGCCGGCAGTTTCCGTTCGGAAAGCCTCGGCGCGCTGCTGTGCGAACGCATTGAAAGCGAAGACCCCAGCGCACTGCTCGGCCTGCCGCTGATTGCGCTGGCCAACATGCTGGAAGAGGCCGGTTTCAAGATGTTGTAAAGCGGCGCGCCGCCGTTCGCCGCGCTGTCGGCGTGAAAGCGGGCTGCCGTTGCTTGTTGCGCCGACGCAAAAGCCGTGCGCGCCATTCGCCGCGCCGCGGTGCAGGCAAATACCCGCGTCAGTGCAGCGTCGGCGTCGCCAGATGGTTCAGCAGCGTGTGCGCGGCTTGCTGGCCGAATCTCTTTGAGACCACGCTCAGCAGCGTTTCCGGCGGCTGGTATTCCACGACCTCTTCGGCGCCGATGATTTCGCGCGCGACATAGCGCACATCGCCGATGCCGTCGGTCAGGCCGAGCGTAACGGCCTGCTCGCCGCTCCACACCAGGCCGGAGAACAGGTCGGGGTCGTCGCCGAGGCGCGCGCCGCGGCCTTCGCGCACGCGCCGGATGAATTGCTGGTGCACCTCGTCAATCACCGCCTGCAAATGCGCCGCCGCCTCTTCGTCGCGCGGCAGAAACGGGTCCAGCATGTCCTTGAAGCGCCCGGCCTTCAGCGTGCGCCGCTCAACGCCGAGTTTCTCGATGGCCTCGACAAAGCCGAAACTGCTCGCGGTTACGCCGATGGAACCGATCAGACTGGCGGCGTCGGCGTAAATCTCGTCGGCGGCGACCGCCGCGTAATAGGCGCCCGACGCGCAAATATCAATCGCCACCGCGACGATCATCTTGTCCGGGTATTCCCCGCGCAGGCGGCGGATGGCGTCGTTAATCTGCGCCGACTGCACCGGGCTGCCGCCGGGACTGTTGATGTGCAGCACCACGCCCCTGGAGTTCTCGTTCTCAAACGCCTGTTCCAGCGCCTTGACAATGCGGTCGCCCGACGCCGGCGCGCCGTCAAGGATGATGCCCTCCAGTTTCACCAGCGCGGTGTGTTCGGCATGGCGCCCGAGCGCCTGCATGCCCTGCGGCTGAAACGAGGCCGCCACCAGCACGCCCGCTATCAGCGCCAGCACCGCGAGCCGGAAGAAAATCTTCCAGCGCCGCGCGCGGCGCTGCTCGTCCAGCGTGGATTGCAGCAGTTTGCGCAGCACATCGCGCTCCCACCGGTCGTTGTCGTTTTCCATTTTTGGCCTTTTCGTCGCGTGCGCCGATAGCGGCGCCCGCTTGCCCCTGCATTTTGGCACAATGCCGCTTGTTTTGACAGGGCCTTTTCAGCGCGTGCGCCGCCTATTCACCGCGTGCGCCGGTAGCGGCGCACGCTAACACCGTTTGTTTTGGCATGGCGCTGCCGGTGTTGAACCGAACCTTTTATAGTTGTTTCAATAAGGCTTCCAGTTCGTCCGGCAGCGGGGCCTCGCACGCCAGTGTCTTGCCGTTCCATTCAAACGCCAGCCGTCGGGCGTGCAGGAACATGCGTTTCAGGCCCATCTTTGCGAGGGTGCGGTTGGCGGTGAAATTGCCGTATTTGCGGTCGCCGGCCACCGGGTGGCCGCAGTGTGCGGCGTGCACGCGAATCTGGTGCGTGCGCCCGGTCAGCAGTCGCACCTCGACCAGCGTGTGGCCCTTGCAGCGGCGCAGCACCTTGAAGCGGCTGGTCGCGGCCTTGCCGTCGTCGTCGGCATGCAGGCGCTGCGGGCCGCGCGCCAGCGCCTGCGACACCTCGCCCGGCGCGTCCCAGCGCCCGATAACCAGCGCGTTGTAGCGCTTGTCCACATCGCCCGCGCGAAAGGCGTTGTGCAGACGCAGCAGCGCGGCGCGCGATTTGGCGGCGGCCAGGCAGCCGCTGGTGCTTTTGTCGAGGCGGTGGGCGAGTTGCACATCGTCGTCCGGGCGCATCCGGCGCAGCACATCCACGACGCCGTAATTGTGGCCGGTGCCGGCGTGCGCGGCGCGGTTGGCGGGCTTGTTGATGACGATGAGTTCGCCGTCCTCGTGCAGAATCCGCCGTTCCAGCGCGGCGATGTCGCCGTCGCCGACGGATGTTGCGCGCACCGGCGCGGCCTCCAGCGGCGGCACGCGAACGCGGTCGCCGGCGCCGAGGCGCTGGTGCGGTTTCGCGCGGCGGCTGTTGACGCGCACCTCGCCGCTGCGGATTGTGCGGTACAGGCGGCTCTTCGGAATGTGTTTGTAGCGCGCCAGCAAAAAGTTGTCCAGCCGCTGCCCGTCGCCGGCATCGCCGACCTTTAGGTAGCGCACGCGCCGCCCGCCGTCCGCCTCCGTTGTGTGGTTCGTCTGCACCTTGTTCATCTGCATCGGTTCATCTGCACGGGCCACTGTACCAGCCATTGCCCAAAGGCGGCAATCCGGCGGCAATCCGGCGCGTGGCGGCGCGTATCCGGGCGCTGGCCGGGGCGCCGTGGCGCGCGGATTCAGGCGGCCCGGAATCTGTGTTACAATAAGCCATTGCCCGCGTTGCACCCGAACAGGGATGCGCGGGAGAACAAGCAAATGGCTATCCCCGGACAACAGACGGAACAGCGACAGTGGCGGCAACACCGCGTGCCGCGCATTGCCCCGGTTTCATCCGTCTGCGCGGGCCGTCGCACGCCGACCGCCGTCCGCCGCGGGGATTCGCAAAGGGCATCAATGATTAACCGGACCACCAACGCCACGGGCTCTTTCCCGACCCTTATTCCAACTCCGTCGCGCCGCCCGGCGACGGCGCCGCTCCACGGTGAGCGCGGCCCCGCGTTGTGTCCCATCAAAGTGGAAAAAAACAAAATCAATGAAAAGAATTTTAGTCAATGCGACTCAGCAGGAAGAGTTGCGCGTGGCCGTCGTGGACGGCCAGAAATTGTGCAACCTGGACATCGAAACCCCCGCCGACCGGCTCAAGAAGGGCAGCATCTACAAGGGCGTCGTCACATCGGTGGCGCCCAGCCTCAACGCGGCGTTTGTTGACTACGGCGCCGAGCGCCACGGCTTTCTGCCGTTCAAGGACATCGCGCGGGCGCGCGGCGGCGATTCGGGCCGCGGCCCGGTCAAAGAAGGCCAGCAACTGGTCGTGCAAATCGCGCGCGAGGAGCGCGGCGACAAAGGCTCGCTGCTGACGACCTACATCAGCCTCGTCAGCCGCTACCTGGTGCTGATGCCGAACAACTCGAAAGCGGGCGGCGTGTCGCAGCGCATCGAGGGCGAAGACCGCGAAGAGGCGCGCGACGCGCTGCAAAAACTCGACCGCCACGACGGCGAGGGCGTTATCGTGCGCACCGCCGGCATCAACCGCGACGCCGGCCTGTTGCAGCGCGACCTCGACTACCTGCGCGTGCTGTGGCGCGCCATCTGCAAGGCCGGCGACGAGCGCGCCGCGCCGTTTCTGATCTACCAGGAAAGCAACATCGTCGTCCAGGCGATGCGCGACTATATGCACGAGGACATTGACGAAATCCTGATAGACGACGACCAGGTGTACCGCGAGGCCAAGGAGTTTTTCCGGCTGATTGCGCCGCAGGATTCAAGAAAACTGTCGCTGTACGACGGCACCGCGCCGCTGTTCAGCGACATGCAGGTCGAGAGCCAGATTGAGAAGGTGTTCGACCGCAAGGTCTCGCTGCCGTCCGGCGGCGCCATCGTCATTGACCACACCGAGGCGCTGACGACGATCGACATCAACTCGGCGCGCGCGACGCGGCGCGGCAACATCGAGGAGACCGCGCTGCACACCAACCTTGAGGCGGCGGACGAGGTGGCGCGCCAGTTGCGCCTGCGCGACCTCGGCGGCCTGATTGTGATTGACTTCATCGACATGACGCCGCCCGCCAACCAGCGCCGCGTCGAGAACCGGCTGGCCGACGCCTTCAAGCAGGACCGCGCGCGCATCCGCCTCGGGCGCATTTCGCGTTTCGGCCTGTTTGAGATGTCGCGCCAGCGCCTGCGCCCGTCGCTCGGCGAATCAAGCCAGCAGGTGTGCCCGCGTTGCAGCGGCCACGGCTTTATCCGCACGGTCGAGTCGAGCGCGCTCGCGGTGCTGCGGCTGATGGAGGAAGAGGCGCTGAAAGAGAAGGTGCGGCGCGTCGTCGCGCAGGTGCCGGTCGAGATCAACAGTTTTCTGCTGAACGAGAAGCGCGCCGCCATCAACGAGATTGAGAACCGCCACGGCGTCAGCCTCGTCATCGCCGCCGACATCCAGATGGAGACGCCGCATTACCGCGTCACCTGTTACCGCGAGAGCGACCCGACCAACAAGGACAAGAGCAGTTACCAACTGGTGGCGGCGAGGGAGCCGCGCCCGATGCGCGCCGCGCCGCGCCCGCAGGAAGCCGCCGAGGAAGCGGCGGTTACGCTGATGTCAACCAACGGCAAGTTCCCCGGCAAGGGGCTGCTCTCGACCTTGTCGCGCCTGTTCAGGAAGAAGCCGGAACAGGAGGGCGCGCGCGCGCAGCCGGCGGACGGCGAACGCGGTTCGTCGTCGCGGCGCGGGCGGCGGCGGCGCGGCGGCCAGCGTGGCGGCGCCGGCGCGCGCGAGCAGCGCAGGGAACAACGGGGCGAACAGCGCGGCGGACAGCGCGGAGAACCGCGTGATGAACCGCGGGGCGAGCAGCGGGGCGAGCAACGCGCCGAACCGCGGGGCGAACCGCGCGACCGGCGTTCCGGCGACGGACGGCAAGAGCAGCAGGCGGGCGACGGCCAGCGCGGACGGCGCGGACGCCGCCGCGGCCAGCGCGGCGGCCAGCGCCACCGGCGCGACGGATCAGGCCGGCACGAGGAAGGCGAGGCGCGCGCCGAGTCGCGCGACCGGCAGCGCCAGCGCGCCGACAGGGGCGCGTCCGCGCGTCCGCGCGATGACGACAGGGTGCGGGAGCGCGGGCGGGACGCCGCGGCGGTTGAAACCGCGGCGGTCGGGAGCGCACCCTTCATGCCGGCGGATGACACCTCGCTGCCGCGGGAATCACAGCCGCCGTACGAATCCGGCGCATTGCATGAGTCGTCGCACGAATCCGATGCGCCGCATGAGCCGTCGCACGAATCACAGCCTTCGCACGAGTCCGATGCGCCGCATGAGCCGTCGTACGAATCACAGCCTTCGCACGAATCCGGTGTGTCGCATGAGTCGTCGTACGAATCACAACTCCCGCACGAATCCGGCACACCGCATGAGTCATTGCACGATGCACAGCCCGCGCACGAAGACTCGCCGCCGGACGAACCGCCGCGCGAGCCGCCGCAGCCGTCGTATCCGGCGCGTGAAGTCACACCCGACACCGCCGCCGGCCTCTCGCATCTGCCGGAAAACGCCATCGGCAAGGCGCCGCCGAGGGACGCGCCGCTGCCGTCGGCGCCGTCCGGCCTGACCCAGGTGGAGACCAAGGAAAAAAATTCCGCCCCGGTGGAATGAAAATCCGCCTGTCGAACACCCTCAGCGGCGGCAAGGATGAATTTGTCCCGCTGAGGGAAGACCGCGTCACGATGTATGTGTGCGGGCCGACGGTCTATAACTACATCCACATCGGCAACGCCCGCCCGATTGTCGTCTTTGATCTGCTCTACCGGCTGCTGAAAAGTCATTACCGGATGGTGGTCTATGTCCGCAACATCACCGATGTGGACGACAAGATCATCGCCGCCGCCGCTGCCGAAAAGGTCGCCATCGGCGAACTGACGCGCCGCTACACCGCCGCCTTCTACGACGACATCGCGCCGCTCGGCGTGCTGGCGCCGGACATCGAGCCGCGCGCGACCGGCTACATCCGCCCGATGATCAAGATGGTCGAGCGCCTGCTCGCCGGCGGCCACGCCTACGAGGCCGGGGGCCATGTCCTGTTTCATGTGCCGGCGATGCCGGACTACGGGAAACTGTCGCGCCGCGACCTCGCCGGGTTGCAGCCCGGCGCGCGCGTTGAGGTGGAGTCGTACAAGCGCCACCCGTCCGATTTTGTGCTGTGGAAACCGGCCTCCGGCGGCGAAACCGGCTGGGAAAGCCCGTGGGGGCGGGGCCGTCCGGGCTGGCATCTGGAGTGTTCGGTGATGGCCGGCGTCCACCTCGGCGAGACGATTGACATTCACGGCGGCGGGCGCGACCTGGTGTTTCCGCACCACGAGAACGAGATCGCGCAAAGCACCTGCGCGCACGGCGGCAGGCCGTTTGCGCGCCACTGGGTGCACAACGGCTACATCACCGTCGAGGGCGAGAAGATGTCGAAGTCGCTCGGCAATTTCCTGACGCTGCGCGATGTGCTGAAAAAACACCACGGCGAATGCGTGCGCCTGGCGCTGCTCGGCGTGCATTACAAGAAGCCGCTCGACTGGTCGGACGGCGTGCTGGAACAGGCGCGGCGCGCGCTCGAGAAATGGTACCGCCTGCTGCTCGACGCGCGCCCCGGCGTCGCCGCCGACGCCGACCCGGCGGTGACCGAGGCGCTGTGCGACGACATGAACACGCCGCAGGCGATCGCGCGGCTGCACGAGATCGCGCACGCCGCCTCCGCCGCGCCCGCCGCCGACCGCGCGCGCCATCTGGCGTCGCTGCGCGCGTCGGCGGCGGCGCTCGGCCTGCTCGGGCACGACCCGCAGGCGTGGCTGCGCTGGCGCCCCGCCGCCGCCGCCGGCCTCGGCGACGCCGAAATTGAGGCGCTGATTGCCGAACGCAACCGCGCCCGCGACAACCGCGACTACCCGGCGGCGGACCGCATACGCCAACGCCTCGCGCAGGCCGGCGTCGTCCTTGAAGACGGCGCCGAAGGCACGCGCTGGCTCAGGCAGTGATGCTGCGCCTGCTGACTTTTCTGATCAAGGGGTTTCGCCTGCTGCTGACGCCGTTCACCGGCGCGCGCTGCCGTTTTTATCCGACCTGCTCGGACTACGCATTGCAGGCCGTCGCGTTGCACGGGCCGCTGAAAGGCGCGTGGCTTGCGCTGCGCCGGCTGCTGCGCTGCCATCCGTTCTCGCCCGGCGGCGTTGATCCGGTGCCGCCCGGCGGCGGGCGCCGTGCTAAAATGAACCGCATGACCAACGCCGAATCACACAACGCCAATCCGCCCGACGCCGAATCACAATTCGCGGCGCGCGACAGCATAGAACAGGTGGAGGAGGGCGATCGCCTCGCGCCGAAGTTTGACGACAACGGCCTGCTGCCCGTCGTCACAACCGATTACGCCAGCGGCGAGGTGCTGATGCACGGCTACATGAACCGCGAGGCGCTGGCGCGCACCATTGACACCGGCGACGCCCACTACTGGAGCCGCAGCCGCCGCCGCCTGTGGCGCAAGGGCGAGACCAGCGGCCTGGTGCAGAAAGTCCGCCAGATTCTGATAGATGACGACCAGGACGCGGTGTGGCTGCGCGTTGAAGTCGGCGGCGACGGCGCCAGTTGCCATGTCGGCTACCGCTCGTGCTTCTACCGCGAAGTGTTGACCGGCGCGCCGTCCGGCGGCGGCGCGCGCCTGCGCTTCACGCAGACCGACAAGATGTTCGACCCGGAAGTCGTCTATCGCGGCCAGCCCAACCCGACGCGGTTGTAGGCTGCGGGCTTTGCCGGCGGCGCTAAAAGCCCGCTTTTTTCATCCAGTGTTTCGCCAGTTCGGGGTTTTTCCCGACCAGCGCGCCTTCCTCGTAGAGCATCGCCAGCGTCGTCTGTGAACCGGCCAGGCCCTGTTCGGCGGCCTGCGTGAACCAGTGCACGGCCTGTTCGCCGTCCTGCTCGACGCAGTCGCCCTCCATGTACATAAAGCCCATGCCGTGTTGCGCCAGCGCGTGGCCGCGTTCGGCGGCGGCGCGCATCAGGCGCTCGGCGTTGGCGGCGTGCACCTGCACGCCGAGGCCGTTCTGGTACATGATGGCGCAGCGGTACATCGCCTCAATCTCGCCGCTTTCGGCCAGCGGCGACAGCAGCCGCAGCGCGCGCGTGAATTGCCGCGCCTCAAACGCGGCGATGCCGCTGGCCATCGCCGTCGTGTCGGCGGCGACGCCGGCGGCGGCGCCGCTCACGCCGCCGCCCGCAGCGCCATCCGCAGTGTCGCCCGCGCCGCCGCGCGCAGCGTCGTCATTCGCAGCCATCACGGGCCGCCGAGGTTGGCGCCTTCCTTTTTCGGCGGGATGACATTCTCGCGCGTGACGCCGAGCATCAGTATCGCCGTGCCGGCGACATAGATGGACGAATAGGTGCCGACGACGACGCCGACCATCAGCGCGATGGTGAAGCCGCGGATGACCTCGCCGCCGAACACCAGCAGCGCCAGCAGCACCAGCATCGTCGTCAACGAGGTCATCAGCGTCCTGCCGAGCGTGTGGTTGACGGACTTGTCTATCGTGACGACGGTCTCGCCCTTCAGTTTGATGAAGTTCTCGCGGATGCGGTCGAAGACGACGATGGTGTCGTTCAGCGAATAGCCGATGACCGCGAGTATCGCCGCCAGCACCGCGAGGTCGAATTCAATGCCGGTGATCGAGAAAAAGCCGATGGTGATCAGCACATCGTGGGCGAGCGCGATGATCGAGCCGAACGCGAAGCGGTGCTCAAAGCGGAACGCGACATAAATCAGGATGCCGAGCAGCGCGTAGAGCATCGCAAAGCCGCCGTCCTCGCGCAACTCCTCGCCCACCTGCGGGCCGACGAACTCAACGCGGCGCAGCGTCACATCGGCCTCGTGCTGTTGCAGCGCGGCGAAAATCCGGTTGCTGAGCTCGGCCTGCGAGACGCCGGCGTCGGGCGCCACCCGAATCAGCACATCGCGCGCGGTGCCGAAGTGCTGCATCTGCACATCGGCGAAGCCGGCGCCGGCGAGGTGGCCGCGCAGCGGCGCCAGTTCCACCGGCTGCGGGTAGCCCAGTTCAATGATGGTGCCGCCGGTGAAGTCCACCCCGAACGACAACCCGCGCAGCGCCAGCGACACGACGGCGGCGGCCATCAGCAGCGCCGACAGCGCCATCGCCGCGCGCCGGTGGCGCATGAATTCAAAATTCGTGTTTTTCAGCAACTGCATCGCCGCCGCGCCCCTAAATGGCCAGACTGCCGGCCTTGCGCCCGCCGTACACCAGGTTGACGACGGCGCGCGTGCCCATGATGGCGGTGAACATCGAGCACAGAATGCCGATCGACAGCGTCACCGAGAAACCCTTGATCGGGCCGGTGCCGAAGACAAACAGCACCAGCGCCGCAATCAGCGTCGTGATGTTGGCGTCGGCGATGGTGGAAAGCGCGCGCCGGTAGCCGTTGTCTATGCTTGATTGCACGCTGGCGCCGGAGGCCAGTTCCTCGCGGATGCGCTCGAAGATCAGCACATTGGCGTCCACCGCCATGCCGACCGTCAGCACGATGCCGACGATGCCCGGCAGCGTCAGCGTCGCCCCCGGTATCAGCGACATCACGGCGACTATCAGCACCATGTTGGCGGCCAGCGCGAGGTCGGCGATGAGGCCGAACAGGCGGTAATAGACGGCCATGAAGACGATGACCAGCAGAAAGCCCAGCAGAATCGAGCGCATGCCCTTGTCAATGTTCTCCTGGCCGAGGCTCGGCCCGACGGTGCGCTCCTCGACAATCTCAATCGGCGCCGCCAGCGCGCCGGCGCGCAGCAGCAGCGCCAGTTTGCGCGCCTCCTGCGTTGAATCAAGGCCGGTGATCTGAAAGCGCTTGCCGAGTTGCTCCTGAATGCGGGCGACGCTGATGACCTCCTTGACGGTGCGCGTGCGCCGCTGCAATTCACCGGCGGCGTCGCGGCGCGTCTCGGTCTTGTTCTCGATGAACACCACCGCCATCAGGCGCTTGACATTCTCGCCGGTGATGCGGCTGAAGATGCGCGCGCCCTTGCCGTCGAGCGTGATGTGCACCGCCGGCTGTCCGGTCTCGCCGTCAATGCCGGAGGCGGCGTCAATGATGTATTCGCCGGTGATCATCACATCGCGCTTCAGCAGCACCGGTTCGCCGTTGCGTTCGCGGAACAACTGCGTGCCCGGCGGCGCACGCCCGCTGGCGACGGCGCGCGCCGGGTCCGACTGCTCGGCCACCATCCGGAACTCAAGCGTCGCGGTGGCGCCGAGTATCTCCTTGGCCTTGGCGGTGTCCTGCACGCCCGGCAACTGCACGGCGATGCGGTTCTTGCCCTGGCGCGTGATGACCGGCTCGGCCACGCCCAGTTCGTTGACGCGCTTTCTCAGCGTCAGCACATTCTGCTGCACCGCGAAGTCCTGCACCGTGCGAATCTCGTTGCGTTCCAGCGCCAAATCCAGCAGGTAGCGCCCCTCGCCGTCGCGCTCCTCAATCGAGAACGCCAGCGGCATCTGCCGCTGCACCAGGTCAAGCGCCTTGTCGCGCTCGGCGGCGTCGGTGAACAGCACGCTCAGCGACAGTTTGCCGGCGGATTCGGTCACGCCGCGGTAGCGCACGCGCTCCTCGCGCAGCAGGTTGCGAATCTCGTCGCGGTAGCGTTCCAGCGCCTTTCGCAGCGCCGCGTCGCTGTCCACCTCAAGCAGAAAATAAACGCCGCCCTGCAGGTCGAGGCCGAGGTTCATCGGCGTCGCGTTGAGGCCGCTCAGCCACGGCGGCGTCGCCGGCGCCAGGTTCAGCGCGGTGATGTAGCGGTAGCCGAGCGCCTCGCGGATGCGGTCGGCGGCGGTCAACTGGTCTTCGGGGCGGCGGAAGCGAATCAGCAACTGGCCGTCGCCGGTGTGCTCGATGGCCTTGTATTCGAGGCTTTCACCGCCGTCGCCGCCGTCGCCGGCGCCGCCCAGCAGTTTGCGGATGCGCGCGGCGGCGTCGCGCCCGACCTCGCCGCCGGTGTGCGACACCTGCACCGCCGGGTCTTCGGGGTAGATGTTGGGCAGCGCGTAGGTCGCCGCCGCCGCCAGCACCAGCGCAATCAGCAGGTACTTCCACAGGGGGTAGCGGTTCAGCATCGGGGGGGTGGCCGCCTACTTGCGAATGTCTTTTTTCTTCGGGTCTTCGTCCACCATGCCCTTCGGCATGACTGAACTGATGGCCTGCTTCTGCACCTTGACGATGACGCCGTTCTGCACCTCAAGGCGCACGAAACTCTCGTCCACTTGCGAGATTTTGCCGAACAGGCCGCCCGATGTGACGACCTCGTCGCCGCACGACAGCGACGCCAGCAGTTGCTTGTGGTCGCGGTTGCGCTTGTTTTGCGGGCGGATGATCATGAAGTACATGATCAGGAAGAAAATCCCGACCATGACCAGCAGTTCCATGCCGCCGCCACCGCCGCCGCCGCCCTGCGCCCAGGCGTTGGAAATCAGAATGTTCATGGCCGCCTATTATCGCACACTTTTGTTACACACTTTCGCCGGGCGCCTCGCCGCACGCCTCGCCGCCGCGCAGCCGGTGGAAATCGCGCGCGAAGTCGTCCAGGCGGCCCTGTTGTATCGCCCGCCGCAGGCCCGCCGTCAGTTGGCGGTAATAGTGCAGGTTGTGCAGCGTGTTCAGCATCGGGCCGAGCATCTCGTTGCAGCGGTCCAGGTGGTGAAGGTAGGCGCGCGAGAAGTGGCGGCAGGTGTAGCAACCGCATTCGTCGTCCACCGGCGCGGTGTCGTCGCGGTAGCGGGCGTTGCGAAGCCGCAGCACGCCGCGGCGCGTGTAGAGAAAGCCGGTGCGCGAGTTGCGCGTCGGAATCACGCAGTCAAACAAATCCATGCCGCGGCGCACCGCCTCGACGATGTCCTCGGGGCGGCCCACGCCCATCAGGTAGCGCGGCTTGTCCGGCGGCAGCCACTCGTGCGCCGGTTCCAGCACGGCGTTGCGCTCGGCGGCGCTCTCGCCGACCGACAGGCCGCCGAGCGCGTAGCCGTCAAAGTCCATCGCCGTCAGATGCGCCGCCGACTCGCGCCGCAAGTCCGGCCAGACGCCGCCCTGGACGATGCCGAACAGCGCCGCCGCGCCGTCGCCGCGCGCGCGCAGCGAGCGTTCGGCCCAGCGCATGGACAACTCCATCGAGCGCCGCGCCTGTTCGCGCGACACCGGCCACGGCGTGCATTCGTCAAAGCACATCATGATGTCGGCGCCGAGGGCGCGCTGAATTTCCATTGAGCGCTCGGCGTCGAGAAACACCTTGTCGCCGTTCACCGGCGAGCGGAACAGCACGCCCTGCTCGGAAACCTCGCGCAGGCCGGCGAGGCTGAAGACCTGAAAGCCGCCGGAGTCGGTCAGTATCGGGCGGCGCCAGTGCATGAAGCGGTGCAGCCCGCCGCAGCGCCGGATGACATCGGCGCCCGGGCGCAGCATCAAATGGAAGGTGTTGGCGAGCACCAGGCTCGCGCCGGTTTCCTCCAGCATCGCCGGCGTCATCGCCTTGACGGTGGCGGCGGTGCCGACCGGCATGAACACCGGCGTCTCGACGGCGCCGTGTTCCAGGTGCAGCACACCGGCGCGCGCGCGCCCGTCGGCGGCCTCAAGCGTGAACTTCACGCCGCGCCGCCGTCGTTCTTGTCCAGCCAGGTGGCGTCGCCGTAACTGAAAAAGCGGTAGCGTTCGCCGATGGCGTGGCGGTAGGCGGCGAGCATGCGCTCGCGCCCGGCGAACGCGCACACCAGCACAAACAGCGTCGTGCGCGGCAGGTGGAAGTTGGTAATCAGCGCGTCCACCGCGCGAAACCGGAAGCCCGGTTGGATGAACAGGCCGGTCTCGCCGCTGAACGGGCGCGGCAGCGCGGCGCCGTTGCCCGCCGCGGTTTCCAGCCCGCGCGCGACCGTCGTGCCGACGGCGACGACGCGCCCGCGCCGCCTGCGGCAGGCGGCGACGGCGTCGCACAGCGCCTCGCCCACATGCAGCACCTCGCGGTGCATGCGGTGTTGTTCGGCGCCGCCGCGCAGCGGCTGAAAGGTGCCGGCGCCGATGTGCAGCGTCAGCGACGCGGCGTCAACGCCGTTGTCGCGCAGTTGCGCCAGCAGTGCGCGGTCAAAGTGCAGTCCGGCGGTCGGCGCCGCCACCGAGCCGGGGTGTTTCGCGTACACCGTCTGGTAGCGTTCGGCGTCGAGCGCCTCCGGTTTTCTGCGGATGTAGGGCGGCAGCGGCGTCTCGCCGTGGCGTTGCAGCAGCGTGTTGAAGTCGCCGTCGTCGAGCGACAGCGTGAACAGGTCGCGGCGGCGTTCGCCGACGCGCAGTTCGCAGTTGCCGATGTGCAGCACGGCGCCGCGCCGCGGCGGGCGGTTGGCGCGCAGGTGGGCGAGCGCGCGGCGCGGCCCCGCCAGCCGCTCAATCAGTATGCTGACACCGCCGCCGCCGGCCTTGCGCGCGTGCAGGCGCGCCGCGATGACGCGGCTGTCGTTGACGACGAGCAAATCGCCCGCGCGCAGCAGCGCCGGCAGTTCGGCGAAGCGCGTGTCGCGCAGGCCGCCGTCGGCGCGCACATGCAGCAGGCGGCTTGCGCTGCGCGCGCGCGCCGGGTAGTCCGCGATCAAATCGGCGGGCAGTTGGAAGTCGTACGGGTTGTGCGGCGCGGTCTGCGGCATCCGGCCAATTATACGGAAGGCGCCGCGCGCGTTATACTTTGCCGATGATTTCGGTGGTGGTTCCCAACTGGAACAGGGCCTGGAACCTGACGCACTGCATCCTGCCGGTGCTTGAGCAATGCGCCTGCGTGGATGAGATTATCATCACGCACGGGCGGCGCGACACGGTGTTCGACTACGACAGCGCGCGCTGCCGCATCGTGCACCGCCGCGACGACGGCGATGTCAACCGCCGTTACGGCCTCGCGCGCCGCTTTGTCGCCGTCGCCGCCGCGCGCAACGACACCGTGCTGTCGCTCGACGACGACATCATCGTTCCCGAGTCCAGCCTGCTGGCTCTGCACGAGCACTACCTGCGCGACCCGGACATCATCCACAGCCTCTACGGGCGCGACCCCGACCGCGAACTGGGTTACAGCAACCGCGTCCGCACCGGCGCCGTCACCTACGCGCTGACCGGCGCGGCGCTGCTGCCGAAGCGCCTCGCCGACGCTTTCTTCGAGCACGCGCCGCTGGTCGAGGCGCTGGTGCGGAGCAGGAGCGAGCCGCTGTGGAACGGCGAGGATTTGTTCATGTCGCTGGTCGCCATCCAGCGCAACCGGCGGCTCAACCGCGCGTATCCGCTGCCGCGCATTGAGTTGCGCACCGACGGCGATGGCGCGCCGGCGGCGGTCAGCGGCGGCGCCGCGCATCTGGCGTGGCGCAGCCTGTTGTCGCAGTGCGCCATCAGGGCGCTTGCGGTCGGCGGCCTGGTGCGGGTGTCGCGCGCCGACCCGCCGCCGCCGCGGCTGGCGTCGTCGCTGGCGCGACTGGCGCGGCGGCTGGCCGGCGCGCGCGCGTGACCATCGTCTCGCACAAACACCGTTTTATCTTTGTGTGCCCGCGCAAGGTCGCCGGCACCAGCATCCGCCTGAGCCTCGCGCAGTCGTGCGCCGCCGACGACACCATCGTCGGCGGCGAGACCTTCCGCCCCGGCGTGGACGCCGACGACTACGCCGCGCTGCGCGAACGCAACGCGCACGGCTATTCCACGCCGCACACGCTGCCCGACGATGTGCGGCGCAAGGTCGGCGAGCGCGTCTGGAACGACTACTTCAAGTTCACCGTGGTGCGCAACCCGTGGGATTTGTTCGTGTCGCTTTACTGCTACAAGTTCGCGGTGGACTGGCCGAACCTGGTGCGCGACGCCGGCGGCGTCCTGCACCGCGGCGGCCTCGCCAACGCCCGCGCGCATCTCAATCTGCGCCGCGCGCGCCGCCGCTTCCTGCGCGGGCGCCACCGCGAAGGCATTGAGTTTGTGCTCGGCAGGGGCCTGTTCGCCAGGGTGGTGGATGAAATTCCGGCTTTCTGTTTCAGCCGCGGCGAACCGTTCGCCGACCGCTATCTGCGCTTTGAGAACCTGCAAGACGACTACGACGAGGTGTGCCGCCTGCTGCGACTGCCGCACCGCGCGCTGATCCGCACCAAGACCGGCGTGCGCGACAGGGGCCGGCCTTACCGCGACTACTACACCGGTTATTCAAGAGACTTCATCGCGCGCCGCTGCGCGCCGATGGCCGACGCCTTCGGCTACCGTTTCGACTGAGCGGCGCCGGCGGTGCCGTCTTTGTCGGCGTCCGCACCGCCGCTTGCGCCGCCGGCGCTTTCCCGCAAATAACGGCCTTCGCCGCTAATCGGCGTCGTCGCCGACGCGGGTGCGCGTGTTGAACGCCTGCGCCAGCGTCGAGGCGTCCACATATTCCAGTTCGCCGCCGACCGGCACGCCCTGCGCGATGCGGGTGGTCTTTGTGCGGCAGCGCGCCGCCAGTTCGCCGATGACATGCGCGGTGACATCACCCTCGACGGTGGTGCCGGTGGCGAGTATCAGTTCGCGCACGCCGTTTTTCCTGAGCGTCTCTTCCAGCAGGTCAAGGCCGATTTCGCGCGGGCCGATGTTGTCGAGCGGCGACAGTTTGCCGTGCAGCACGAAGTAGAGGCCGCGGTAGTTGGTGTTGGCCTCGAGCGCCATCAGGTCGGCGGGGTTCTCGACCACGCAAATCAGCGCGCGGTCGCGGCTTTTGTCGCGGCAGATGGCGCACAGCGGGTGCTCGGTGAACATCCGGCAGCGTTCGCAGTTGCCGACTTTCTCGACCGTCTCGCGCAGCAGTTCGGCCAGCGCCGCGCCGCCGGGGCGGTCGCGCTCGAGCAGGTGATAGACGAAACGCTGCGCGGTCTTCCTGCCGACGCCGGGCAGGCAGGTGAAGGTCTCGATGAGTTGTTTCAGCAGTTCCCGGTTGGCCATCGGTCGCGGGCGGCGGGGCCGGTTGCGGTGCGGGTTGCGGTGCGCCGCGGCGCGCTCAGCCGTCGGATTCGACGGGCTGCGTCGAGTCGGGGATGGTCTGCGCGTTGAAGCGTTCCTTCAGGGAATGCACCTGCGGGTTTTTCTCGATGGACAGCGCGGCCTTGCGGCGGCGTTCCAGTTCGCGGCGTTTCCTGGCCTGCGCCGGCGTTTCGTCGGACGCCGCCGTCTCAAAGCGCAGCACCGCCTCGGCGCCGATGAGGCGGCTCAGCGCGCGCCGGATTTCCTCCTGGCGCGGCGGTGTGCACAGGCCCTCGATGCGCGCGTCCACCGCCAGCGTCGCCTCGGTTTGCGACTGCGGCGTCAGCAGCGAGTTGAAGCAGATTTCACGCAGCGGCCCCTCAAAACCGGCGGCCTCAATCAGCCGCACCCAGCCCTGCGCGTCGCCGCAGTCGGCCAGCTGAAAACCGCCCTGCGGCGCGTTGGCGGCGGTGGCGGCGTTGGCGGCGTTGGCGGCGTTGGCGGTGGCAGTGGCAGCGGCGGCGGCAGCGCCATCGGCGGCGGCGTCAGCGGCGGGCGGCGTCGGTGCTTGCGGTGCGGTCGCGTCTTGCGCCGGTGCTTGCGCGGCGGCTTTGCTCTGCGCCGGTGCCCGCGGCACGGGCGGGCGTTGTGCTTGCGGCGGTGTGTCTTGCGCCGGTGTTTGTGCGGCGGCTGCGCGTTGTGCTTGCGACGCGGGCGCGTCTTGCGTTTGCGCTTGCGCGGCGGCTTTGTTCTGCGGCTGCGTTTGCGGCGGGCGCTGCGGCTGTGCGCCGCCTTGCGGCGCGCTGTCGGTTTGCAGCGGCGTGAAGTGCATCATCCGCAGCATCGTCATCTCGAACGCCGCCTTGTCGTCGGGCGCGAACGCCATGTCGCGCTTGCCGTTGAGCGCAATCTGGTAGCACAGTTGCAGGTCTTCCGGCGCGACGGCGGCGGCCAGTTCGTCCACATCCCGCTCCTTCAGTTGCGGCGAAATCGCGGCGCCGGGCAGCGCCTGGCGCAGCGCCACCTGGTGCAGCAGCGCGATGATGTCCTTCAGCAGCGTCTCAAAGTCCACCGCCTTGCGGTACGCCAGTTCAATCAGTTCAAACAGTTTTTCGGTGTCGCGCGCGGCGATGCAGCGGCCCATGTCGGCGATCTGCTGGCGCGCGGCCAGCCCCAGCATCGCTTCCACCTCGTTGCTTTTCAACTGGCCGTCGCCGTAGGCGATGGCCTGGTCGAGCAGGCTCAGCGCGTCGCGCACGCTGCCCTCGGCGGCGACCGCAATCTCGCCGAGCGCGCCGTCGTCGTGCGTGATGTTCTCGGCGTCGAGCAGCGCGGCGAGGTGTTCGTGTATCAGCCGGTGGGGCAGGCGCGTCAGGTTGAATTGCAGGCAGCGCGACAGGATCGTCACCGGGATTTTGCGCGGGTGCGTCGTCGCGAAGAAAAACTTCACATGTTCGGGCGGCTCCTCCAGCGTTTTCAGCAGCGCGTTGAAACTGTTGACCGACAGCATGTGCACCTCGTCAATCAGGTAGATCTTGAAGCGCCCGGCGCCGGAGGCGTACTGCACATTGTCGAGCAGTTCGCGCATGTCGTCCACGCCGGTGCGCGATGCCGCGTCCACCTCGATCAGGTCAATGAAGTTGCCGGCGTCCACCTGGCGGCAGGCGGCGCATTCGCCGCACGGCGCGGCGCCGACGCCCTGTTCGCAGTTGAAGCATTTGGCGAGGATGCGCGCGATGGTGGTCTTGCCGACGCCGCGCGTGCCGGTGAACAGGTAGGCGTGGTGCAGGCGGCCCATTTTCAGCGCGTTTTCCAGCGCGCGGATGACATGGCGCTGGCCGATGACCTGCTCGAAGTTGCGCGGGCGCCATTTGCGCGCCAGTACCTGGTAACTCATCGTGCCGTTCGCTGCGGTTTGGTCGCAAGCCCCCCGCAGCAGCGGTTCTCCGGCACGCGGGAAGACTGTTACCGTTGCTTTCTTCCGAACCTGGCGGGATTGGCAGTCCCCCGCTGCAAAGGCGCCGCTGCGAAAGGCCGCCGCTATTATGCCCGCTTTGGCGGCCAAAAGCACGCCGCCCGCCGCCCGCCGCCGGGCGCAAACGGCCTGCGGGGGTTTGGCGCCGGCGGCGGCGGCGCGGCGGCCCCTAATCGCGCGCATTTTCCGTTCGTCCGCCAAGGGCCGCCGTTCGTCGGCTGGCGGGTGTGCTACACTCCCCACAAGCGCAAACTGCTCTTTTCATCAACCAGTGAAAGGAGCACACCATGAAAAACAACCATCATAAACATGTGACAAAAGAAGAACTGGAACAAAGCCTGTCCGGACTGGAACAGCGGATGGACCAGAAAATGGACCGCTTTGCCACCCGGGAAGAACTGGCCAAGGCCGAGACGCACATTGTGTGCTGGGTTGTCGGGCTGTTTCTGGGCACGGTGGTTCTGATTGGCACGTTGGTTGGCGTTTACGCAACGCTGTTGCTCGGCAAACTCTGAACCGCCCCCGTTGAATCTGTCTTCCACACAAGGCAAGCGTGTCGTTTCCGGCATGCGTCCCACCGGGCCGCTGCACCTGGGGCATTACCACGGCGTTCTGAAGAACTGGGTGGACTTGCAGTTGAGCCACGAGTGCTTCTTCTTCGCCGCCGACTGGCACGCGCTGACGACGCACTACGAGGACACCGGCGGCGTCCGCGACCATGTCTTCGAGATGGTCATTGACTGGCTCGCCTGCGGCGTCAACCCGGGCACGGCGACGCTGTTTGTGCAGTCGGAGGTGCCGGAGCACGCCGAACTGTTTCTGCTGCTGGCGATGATCACGCCGCTCGGCTGGCTTGAGCGGGTGCCGAGCTACAAGGACCAGCAGGAAAACCTGTCGGGCCGCGACTTGACGACCTACGGCTTTCTCGGCTACCCGCTGCTGCAAACCGCCGATATCCTGATGTACAAGGCCGACCGGGTGCCGGTCGGCGAGGACCAGGTCGCGCATGTCGAGTTGTCGCGCGAGATTGCGCGGCGCTTCAATTATTTCTACGGCGGCGAGCCGGACTTCGCGCGCCGGGTGGAAAGCGCGATTGACAAACTCGGGCGCAAGAACGCGCAACTCTACCGCGAACTTCGCAGAAAACACCAGGAGCAGGGCGACGAGCGCGCCCACGATGTCGCCGTGGCGCTGGTGGAATCGCAGCAGAGCATCTCCATCAGCGACCGCGAGCGGCTGCGCGGCTACCTCGTCGGCATGTCGCGGGTGCTGCTGCCCGAGCCGCAGGCGCTGCTGACGGCGTCGCCGAAGATTCCCGGCGTGGACGGGCGCAAGATGTCGAAGTCGTACGCCAACACCATCTCGCTGCGCGAACCCGAGGACTCGATTGAAAAGAAACTGCGGACGATGCCGACCGACCCGGCGCGCAAGCGCCGCGACGACCCCGGCGAACCCGAAAAATGCCCGGTGTGGCAGTGGCACAAGGTGTATTCCGACGACGCCCGCCGTGACTGGGTGCAGGAAGGCTGCCGCACGGCGGGCATCGGCTGCGTCGAATGCAAGCGCCCGCTGATTGAGGAGGTGCAGCGCGAAATCGCCGGCATCCGCGCGCGCGCGCGCGAATACGCCGACGACCGCGGCACCGTCGAGAAGATCATCGCCGAGGGCAACGACGCCGCGCGCGAAATCGCGCGCGACACGCTGGAAGAGGTGTGCCGCGCAATCAAACTGACGAACGGGCGCCGATGAGCGGCGAACTGCAACGCGAGATGTCGTTCGCGGTCGTCGCCGGCGAGCCGCTCGACGCGCCGCCCGAGGACTTGTACATCCCGCCCGACGCGCTGCGCATCTTCCTCGAGACCTTCGAGGGGCCGCTGGATTTGCTGCTCTACCTGATCCGGCGCCAGAATCTCGACATCCTGAGTTTGCCGGTGGCGCAGGTCACCTCGCAGTACATGCGCTATATCGGCATGATGCGGGAGATGCAGATGGAACTCGCCGCCGAATACCTGCTGATGGCGGCGGTGCTGGCCGAGATCAAGTCGCGCATGCTGCTGCCGCGCGCGCCCGACGAGACCGGCGAGGAGGAGGACCCGCGCGCCGAACTGGTGCGGCGGCTGCTGGAATACGCGAGGTTCCGCGAGGCCGCGCACAACCTCGACCAACTGCCGCGCGTGGCGCGCGAACTGCACGAATTCGAGACGCCGTGCGCCGGCCTCGCCATCGTCAAGCCGCTGCCGCGCGTCGCACTGGACGAGATTGTCAATGCCTTCGGCGAGGTGCTGCGCCGCGCCGCGTTCCACCGCGGCCACGCGGTGGCGCGGGAGCCGCTGCCGGTGCGCGAACGCATCACCAACATGCTGGAACTGCTGCGCGGCGGCGGCCCGGTCGCGTTCGCCGACTGCTTCACGCCGCAGGAGGGCGGCGCCGGCGTCATCGTCACCTTCCTCGCGCTGCTGGAACTAATCAAGGCGGGCATGGCGGTGGCGGTGCAGAACTCGCCCTATTCGCCGATTTACCTGACGGCGGCGTGAAGACGATGGACGCGCAACGGATGAAGAGGCGCCGGCGTGGAGCGCCGGTGTCGGCGCCGGGTGCGGCGTGAAAACGATGGACGCGCAACGGATGAAGAAGGTGGTCGAGGCGCTGCTGATGGCGTCGCCGCGCCCGCTGCAATTCAACGAGTTGGCGAAACTGCTGGCGCACGACGGCAAGGCGGCGGACCGCGCGACACTCGGCGAGGCGCTGGCGGCGCTCGAGGCCGAGTGCGACGGGCGCGCGGTTGAACTGACGCAGGTGGCGTCGGGCTACCGCTACCAGACGCGCGAGGAATACGCGCCGTGGCTCGCCAAACTGTGGGAGGAAAAACCGCCGCGCTACTCGCGCGCGCTGCTCGAGACGCTGGCGCTGATCGCCTACCGCCAGCCGCTCACGCGCGCCGCCATCGAGGAGGTGCGCGGCGTCTCCGTCAGCACCAACACCGTGCGCACGCTGGAGGAACGCGGCTGGATTGAGGTCGCCGGCCACAAGGAAACACCGGGCCGCCCGGCGCTCTACGCCACCACCCGCGCCTTCCTCGACGACTTCAACCTGCGCTCCCTCGACGACCTGCCGACCCTGGCGCCGCTGCCCGACCCGCAAGACATGCTGAAAGACGGCGAAATCCCCGGCAGCGAAGGCATGACCGCGCCGCAAGACACGCCCGAAGACGGCGACACCCGCGACAACGAAAGCATGACCGCGCCGCAAGACACGCCCGAAGACGGCGACACCCGCGACAACGAAAGCATGACCGCACCGCAAGACACGCTTGAAGACGGCGACACCCGCGACAACGAAGGCGAAGCGTCCGCGCCTGTGCAGTTGGCGCCGCCGCCGGATGCGGGGGACGGGGCAGAGCAGGGCGCGAACGACGGCGGCAAGGATGATGGCGTCCTTTAATGCGGCGGGAAAAGAGGCGTAAATGAAAAAGTTTGTTGCCGGTCTGCTGGCCGGGGTGGTTGCCGGCGGCGCAGCCGGGTTTGCCGGCGGTATCTTTGTGTTTCCGTACTGGTTTCCGCCGCCGCCGGTTCACGAAGTGGTCGCGGACGAGGCCGCCAGGCGGGTTGTCGCGCGCGGGCGTTTCATTCACGCCGACCCGTCCGACCCGGTGCACTACGGCGGCGGCGGCGTGACGGTGTACGACGATTTGCTGCATCTTGAGCCGGACTTTCGCGTCGGCCCCGGCCCCAAATACCATGTGTACCTGGTGCCGCAGGCCGGCATCACACCCGACACGCCGGTGGCCGACAGCGGGTTTGTGGACCTCGGGCGGCTGAAAGCCTTCACCGGCAGCCAGAACTACGCCGTCCCGGCGGGCATCCGCGCCGCCGACTACCCGTCGGTCGTCATCTGGTGCGAACAATTCAATGTGCTGATTTCGCCCGCCGCGCTGACGCCGCACCGCTGACACCGCCGTGTCGCCGCGCCGCCTTGCGCCATGTCGCCGCCGCCCGTCCCGCGCCGCTGACGCCGACGCCATGACGACTCTGCCCGCATTCGTTTTCCCCGGCTGACGCCGCCGTGCCCGGCAAGGACAAGCGGATTTTCTTCGGCATTCAGCCGGATGACGATGCTTTGCGCGCGCTGTTGCGGGCGCAGGCGGCGATTGGCGCCGACGGGCGGGCGATGGCGGCGGAGAACCTGCACTTGACGGTCGCCTTTCTCGGCTCTTGCGACGGCGCGCGCGAAGCGTGCGCGCACCGCGCCGCGCTCGGCGTGCGCGGCGAAGCGTTCCGACTGCGCCTCGACCGCTGCGGCCACTTCGAGCGCCCGCGCATCGTCCACATCTTTCCGCAGGAAACGCCGCCGCCGCTGCTGTCGCTGCACCGCGGCCTGTGCGCCGCGCTGCGCGCCTGCGACTTCCGCACGCCGCGCGCGTTCAAGCCCCACCTGACGCTGTTTCGCGGCGTCACCCGCCCGCTCACGCCGGGCGAGTTCACCGCCGCCGAATGGACGGCACGCTCGTTCTGCATGGTCGAGTCGCGCCTGACCGAAAAGGGCGCCCGCTACACGACGCTGCACGAATACCCGCTGACATGAACCGCCGCCGCCTGGCACATCGGCGGCCATGACTGAAATAACGGCGCAGCTCCGCCGCTGGCGGACCGTCCGGCCTTATCCGGCGTCGCCGTTGCCGAGTTTGGTTCGCTGCATGATGGCGCGGTCAATCAGACCTTCGACCGTTACATCCACATTGAGCATCAGGATTTGTTTCATGAAGGCGCGCGGCCCCATTTCCACGAACAGGCGTCCGAACACCTCGTCGGCGAAACTGCTTGAGATAACGCTGACGCCGTCAAAGTCGAGGACGACCGGGCGGCGTTCGCGCAGCAGATTCCCGATGATGCCGCGAATCCGCCGCCCGCCCTCGCGGGAGCCGAGATCGTGCCGCGCCTCTTGCTTCACATTGAAAATCAGATGGCCCGCGTCGTCTTCAAAGCGGCGTTCAATGTGGTCGTACGGCGGGTCGTGAGGCTCGCCCTTGAACTGGAGCGCCTTGTCGAGAAGTTTGCCTTCGCCGAGGCCGATGCCGCACCGCACCGATGTTCCGCCGTAGGGGACTTTCTCGCTGTCATTGACGATTTCACCCTTGGGCAGTTTGCCCTTCGGTGGTTTGCACAGAAGAAACCCTCTCAAAGAGTGAATCTCGAGTATTCCGCCCGAAAGGCTCGCGACCCGGTAACTCCCGTAAAGCCCGTTTCCGGCGTTTTTCTCCGCGTCCCGGGTAACCCCCTCGTTAATCGCGTTCAGCAGCGCCGCCGCATGATTGCGCACGCCCATGCTACCGGGAATGCCGATGCCGGCGTCCGCGACGACAAACTCGACCCGGTTCATGCCCTGGTATGCCGTCGCCTGAACAAAGCCGCCCACCGGTGATTCGGCGTGGTTGGCGACATTGTCCATAATCTCCCACAGCGACCATTCAACGGCCTTCAGCGCCGTCCGCTCCACCGCCAACTGGCCCAGCACCATGTCCATGACCCTGTTGAGAATGGCGGTCGCTTCCTCCATTCCGTCACCGTCCGTCTCGTCGCCGCCAAAGCGGAGGGCGGGCACATGGCCGCCCTCATGCGTTGCCCGGGGATAGTCGCCGGGGCTGATATGGTGCGCCCAGTTGGCGTTCAGGAAAAGTCTTTTCAGTTTTTCGTCTTGTGGCAGAAGACATTCAAAACTGACGCCTTTTTTGCGGTAACCTGCAATCAGCGGCATCACCGGGAGCATCACCGCCTCGGTGATTCCGTCGCACACGGAAAAATCCAGGATGATGTCCTGGAAACCCCTCTTTTCCACCGCGCCATGGAGCCGCGCGCACAATTTCCGCAGGTGAAAGGGCGCTATGTCGCCCTTCACATAAATGCGGTTTCCGAGCCGTTCAACAGGGTAGGTCATTCCAATGTTTCCCGGGGCCGGGGCTGTGTCCCGGCCGCCTTCCTGAACATTATAAAACCTGTTGCCGGATGATGCCCGCGCCGCGAACGCGCCGCCCGCCCGCCGCCGCCTGGCACATCGGCGGCCATCACTGAACCGCCGCAGCCGCCGCCGCGCTTGTCATATCGGCGGCATTGGTTATCATGATTGAAATGGCGGCGCAGGCGGAAAAGATGAATTCGGCAATCGGGCGGACGATGGCGGGGGCCGACATCGTCATCGAGACCCTCGCCGACCTCGGCGTGGACACCGTGTTCGGTTACAGCGGCGGCGCCATTCTGCCCACCTACGACGCCATTTTCCGCTTCAACAGCGAGCACGACGGCGGCGCCGGCGACGCCATTCAACTGGTGGTGCCGGCCAACGAGCAGGGCGCGTGTTTCATGGCCTCGGGCTACGCGCGCGCCGGCGGGCGGCCCGGCGTGTGCCTCGTCACCTCCGGCCCCGGCGCCACCAACTGCGTCACGCCGGTGCGCGACTCGCTCGCCGACTCGGTGCCGCTGGTGCTGCTGTGCGGGCAGGTGCCGACCAGCGCGATGGGCACCGACGCCTTTCAGGAGGCGCCCATCGTCA
>JAPPQC010000053.1 GCA_028817225.1 Gammaproteobacteria bacterium
AAAAAACAGCCAAGTGTATGAAGCGGCAATCAATCTCTTCCGACGAACGGCGTACGCAACGCCGCTGTCCGCGCCGCCGCCTTCGCCCCCCCCCGCCCGGCTCCGCTCCGCTGCGCTGTTGCTGCTGTCGGCATTGCGCCGCCGCCGTCGTTTCCCCGGCGCTCAGATTTCGCCGTTTCCCGCAATATCAACGGGATAGCGGCGCGGGTTGCCGGTGCCACAGGTTGTTGAGCCGCCGGGCGGGGTGCAGGTGCTACAGTACGGCTTGCCCGCCGGTGTCGGCGGCAGTGTGCGCCCGCAAGCGGGGTGTGTGCGCAAGCGCAGAATCAACCAGAAGAGGAGAAAGAAACAATGAGTCTGAAAACACAGGGGAACATACGATTGACCCCGGTCAATGAACTGGTGGCGGTCCTGATTGGCGCCGACATGACGGACAAGAGCGTGCTGGCGAAAGACAAGGCCGCACTGAAAGAACTGATGGACCGGTTCGAGAAAGTCAATGTGGTTTATCCGCAGAACACCGCCAATGAAGTGAACATTGTCGTGCCGGAATTCCCGGAGTTTGACAAGGCGCTGCGGCAAATGCACCTGAGCGAGGAGGAACTGGAGCAAGTGGTCGGCGGTGAAGGCGCCCTTGCGATTATTCTCCTCGGGTTGGGCGCGATAGGCGCGGGCGTCGCCGGTATTTTCGGGGCGACGGTCGGGGGCACCGCAGCTGTCGCGATTGGCGTAACGGTCATCGCGGTCTCCGCCCTGGCTGTCGCCGGTGCGGTCACCGGAGTCGGGGTTGGCATCGCGGCCGGAGTCGGTGCTTTCTCGGACAACGATGTCAACATCAGCCACGCCAGTTAGCGGCTGAAGAAGGCGCTGTTGCACTGGCGCGGCCGGATGGACAGCGGTGTCAATGTCGGTCATGCCACTCAGGAGAGCACGATAACGCCGGTCGGCGGCCCCGGACACCGCTGACCGGCTGCCCGGCACACGGCCCATTCAACGCGGGTTTGTCGCAGCCGCCCGGTTGCGCGGCGCACCACCCATTCAGCGCGGGTTCGCCGCAGCCCGCCCGCCCATCACCATCAGTGCGGCGCCGACGGCAATCAGCGGCAGCGACAGCAACTGCCCCATCGTCAGCCAGTCCCAGGCGATGAAGCCGATGTGGGCGTCCGGCTCGCGGAAGAATTCGGCGGCAAAGCGCATCACGCCGTAGAGCAGCGCGAACAGGCCGCTGACGGCGCCGACGCCGCGCGGCTTCGCCGAATAAACCCACAAAACCGCGAACAACACAACGCCCTCCAGCAACAGTTCGTACAACTGCGACGGGTGGCGCGCGACATCGCCCGCCATCGGAAAAACCATGCCCCACGGCAGGTCGGTCGCGCGCCCCCACAGTTCGCCGTTGATGAAGTTGCCGATGCGACCGGTGCCGAGGCCGACGGGCACCAGCGGCGCGGCGAAGTCGGCGACCTCGAGAAACCGCAGGTTGTTCTTGCGCGCGAAGAACAGCATCGCGCCGGCGGCACCCAGCAGGCCGCCGTGAAAACTCATGCCGCCTTCCCAGACGCGGAACAGCATCAGCGGGTCGGCGGCGAACGCGGCGAAGTGGTAAAACAGCACATAGCCGACGCGCCCGCCGACGATGACGCCGACAACGCCGTAGAACAGCAGGTCGCCGACCTGCGCGGCCTGCACCTTCCGCCACGCCGCGCGCGCGCGCCGCGTGCCCAGCAGGTAGAAGGCGATGAAGCCGGCGAGATACATCAGGCCGTACCACCGCACCTGCAGCGGGCCGACAGAAACGGCGACGGGGTCGAATTCGGGAAAGACGAGCATGGGCGCTATGGTAACTTATTCACTCGCCGCGCCGCCGCCGCCGATGTCGGGTAAGATAGGGCGGCCCGGCAAGGCGCCTTACCATGTCTCACAGAAAAAACCGTCTCGCGGAGGAAACCAGTCCGTATTTGCAGCAGCACGCCGACAACCCGGTGGACTGGTTTGCGTGGGGCGGCGAGGCGCTTGACAAGGCGCGCGCCGAGGACAAGCCGGTGTTGCTGTCCATCGGTTATTCGGCCTGCCACTGGTGCCATGTGATGGCGCACGAATCGTTCGAGGACGCCGAGACCGCCGCGCTGATGAACGACCTGTTCGTCAATATCAAGGTGGACCGCGAGGAGCGCCCCGACATTGACAAGATATACCAGACCGCGCAACTGCTGCTGACGCAGCGCACCGGCGGCTGGCCGCTGACGATGTTCCTCGCCGCCGACGACCAGTCGCCTTTTTTCGGCGGCACCTATTTCCCGAAGGAGGCGCGCCACGGCCTGCCCGCGTTCAAGGAGGTGTTGCGCCTCGCCCACGACTACTACCGCAACCACCGCGCCGAAATCCGCGACAACGCCGCCGCCGTGCGCGCCGCCCTCGGCAAAATCTACGGGCCGGACGACGGCGCGGCGTCGCCGCAGATACAGTGGCAGGACGCCGCCGCGCGCGCGCTCGACGGCCTGTTTGACCCGGAACACGGCGGCCTCGGCGGCGAGCCGAAGTTCCCGCAATGCGCCTGCATTGAATGGGCGCTGGATTACTGGGCGCGGGGCGCGCCGCCCGCCGCGCGCGCGCGCAGCGCGCACATCGCGCTGTTCACGCTTGAGCGGATGAGCCGCGGCGGCGTGTACGACCAGATTGGCGGCGGCTTTTACCGCTACTCGGTGGACGAACGCTGGGAGATTCCGCATTTCGAGAAGATGCTGTACGACAACGGCCCGCTGCTCGGGCTGCTGGCGCGGGCGTGGAGCGTCGGCGGCGGCGCGATGTTTTGCGACAAGGCGCGCGAGACCGCGGGCTGGGTCATGCGCGAGATGCAGTTGCCCGAAGGCGGCTACTGCTCAACGCTGGACGCCGATTCGGCGGAAGGCGAGGGCGCCTACTATGTGTGGAGCGAGCGCGAGATTGACGAACTGCCGCAGGACGAGCGGCAGGTTGTCAGGCATTGCTACGGGCTGGAGCGGCGCGCCAATTTCGGGGGCCGCTGGCATCTGGCCGAATGGCGCGATGCGGAGCAGGCGGCGCAACACCTGAAGCGCGCCCCCGGCGAGGTGCGCGGTTTGCTGCAACGCGCGCGCGAGACGCTGTTCCAGCGCCGCCTTGAACGCACGCCGCCGGCGCGCGACGACAAGATACTGACCGGCTGGAACGCGCTGATGATCAAGGGCATGGCCGAGGCCGCCTACCGCTTCGGCGAACCCGAATACGAAGCCTCGGCGCGGCGCGCGCTGGCGTTCATCCGGCGGGTGATGTGGCGCGACGGGCGCCTGCTTGCAACCTGCCGCGACGGTCACGCGCGCCTCAACGCCTACCTCGACGATTACGCTTTTCTGATGGACGCGATTCTGTGCCTGAGCCAGGCGCGCTGGGACGGCGACGACTTCCTGTTCGCCGTGCGCCTCGCCGACACGCTGCTGGAACAGTACGAAGACACCGGGCGCGGCGGCTTTTATTTCACGCCGCACGACCACGAGAGTTTGATTCAGCGCCCGCGCGTGCTGGCCGACGAGGCGACGCCGTCCGGCTACGGCACCGCCGCCGTCGCGCTTGGGCGACTCGGCATGATGTTGGGCGAGGAGCGCTATCTGCGCGCGGCGGCGCGCGCGCTGGAACAGGCGGCGCCGGCGATGCAGCGCGCGCCGGAACACCACACGACGCTGCTGAAGGCGCACGCCGAGCAGTGCGATCCGCCCGAAATCATCATCTTGAGGGGCGACGACGACACGCTGCGGCAATGGCTGGCGGAGACGGCGCGCCATTACCATCCGGCGCGGCTGTGCTTCGCCATTCCGGCGCACGCGCAAAACCTGCCGCCGGCGTTCGCCGACAAGCGCGCGGCGGGCGCGGCGATCGCGTATCCGTGCCGCGGCACCGTCTGCGACGCGCCGCTGCGCGACTTTGATGCGCTGGCGGAGCACCTGCGCGCCGGCGCCGCGAAACTCGCCGAATGAGAACGCTGCGGTTCGCAACCCGCATCGTGCTGGCCGGGTCGCATGTGCTGCTGGCGGTGGTGCTGTCGCTCGTCCTGCTGCCCGGTCGTGCGGACGCCGGTTTCAGCCGCTTCCAGCGCAATCTGATGCGCTGGCTGATGGGCCGCTGCCTGCGCCTGCTGCATGTGCATGTGCGCGTGCGCGGCGAACCGTCCGCAGGCGCGCGGCTGATTGTCTCCAACCATGTTTCGTGGCTCGACATCCTCGTCATCGGCAGCGTCAGCCCGGCGTGTTTTCTGTCGAAGTCCGAGGTGCGGCGCTGGTTTGCGTTCGGCTTTCTCGCCGCGCGCTTCGGCACCGTCTTCATGCGCCGCGGCAGCGGCGCCGGCAACGCGCTGGATGCGATCAACGCGCGCCTGTCGCAGGGCATGGCGGTCGCGGTGTTTCCCGAAGGCACCACGACCGACGGCACGGCCATCAGGCCGTTCTACCCGCGGATGCTGGCCGCCGCGATTGACGCCGGCGTGCCGGTGCAGCCGGTGGCGCTGCGCTATCCCGGCGCCGACGGCGGCGTCAACGCGCTGGTGCCCTTTGTCAGGAATCAGCCGCTGTTTCAGCATCTGATGCCGCTGTTGAGGGAAAAGTCCGTCGAGGCCGTCGTCGGTTTCACGCCGCCGATTGATCCGCGCGAATCCGACCGCCGCCGCCTCGCCGAGCAGTCGCGCGCCGCCATCGTCCGCGAGTTTGAGAGCATCGCCGCCGCGCCGCCGTGTTGATGCAGCGTTCGCACCGGGCCTGCGCGGCGGCGTCAACGCTCCGGCGCGGAATGGGCGGCGCGGGATGGGCGGCGGCGGCGCGGCGGCGTTGTGCTATTATCCGCGCCTGTGGCGCTCGGAGTGTAGCTCAGCCTGGTAGAGCACTGCCTTCGGGAGGCAGGGGCCGGAGGTTCAAATCCTCTCACTCCGACCACGCGCAAGCGACAGGAATCATACGCCGTTGAACACGAAAAAAACCATTGCTTTTGCGGCCTGCCTGCTGGCCGGCGGCGGCGCGTGCGCGGAGTGTTCGCGCGATGATGTGAACTATTTCCTTGAAAAAGGTTTCAGCCGCGGCCAGGTCGCCGCGATTTGCGGCGATGCGCCCGCGCGCACGCGCCGCGCCGCGCCCTCGGCGGACGAATACGAGGGCTTTGAGGAAAGCCGCGAACGGCAAAGCCGCAGCGAGGCGATGCAGCGCGAACACCGCGAAGATGTCTCGCTGCTGGAGGCGGCGGTCAGCGCGTGGGATGTCGCCGTCACGCCGAAACACCTGACCTACACCCGCAAACTGTGCCTCGGCGCCGGCGGCAGCCCCGAAGTCGCGGCGCGCGTGAAGGTGTGCCCGGAAGTGCGCTACCGGGTTTATTTCAAGGGGCTGAAGGTCGGCGGCTACCAGCGCGAATATGTGCTGGTGGGGCGGCGCGAGATTGAGGTGGAGGGCACGGTCAAGCGCAAACTGCTGCACGACTTCAAGGAATACCAGCCGGAGATACGCCGGCAGTTAATCGGCTCCTACCGCGCGCGCACGCGCGAAGGCGGCACCGTGATTCCGGTTCGCAAGGACTACCCGATGCAGCGGGTGTACCAGGTGCTTCGCAATTACGCCGCGCGCGCCTCGCGCGCCGCTTCCTGAGACCGCGCCCGCCTCGCGCGCCGCGCGCGCCGCGCCGTCAGTCCACGATGACCGACGGGGCTTCCATCTCGTCGGGAATTTCAAGCCCCATCAGGTCGAGCACCGTCGGCGCGATGCTGCTGATGCTGCAACCGCTCGCCAGGTGGTCGGGCATCTTGCCTTTGCCGATGATCAGGCACGGCACCGGGTTGGTCGTGTGCTGGGTGTTCGGCTGCTTGGTCGCGGTGTCGAGCATCTCGTCGCAGTTGCCGTGGTCGGCGGTAATCAGCGTTGTCCAGCCGTGTTCAAGCGCCGTGTCCACCAGGCGCCCGGCCTCGCGGTCCACTGTTTCCACCGCCTTGATAATCGGCGCGGGCGTCGCGGTGTGGCCGACCATGTCGGCGTTGGCGAAGTTGACGACGGCGAAGACATGTTCGCGTTTTTTCAGCACGGCGATGGTGGCGTCGGCGACTTCGCGCGCGCTCATCTCCGGCTGAATGTCGTAGGTGGCGACTTTGGGCGAATCAATCAGTGCGCGCTCCTCGCCCGGCAGCGGCTGCTCGACGCCGCCGTTGAAGAAGAAGGTGACATGCGGGTATTTCTCGGTCTCGGCGCAATGGAACTGCTTCAGGCCGGCGTCGCTGATGACGCGCGCAAGCGTCGCGCCGGGGCGGATGGGCGAGAACGCAATCAGGCACGGGAAAGACTGGTCAATCTCGGTCATCGTCGCGATGTCGGCCAGTTCGGCGCCGCCGCGGTCGAAGGTGTTGAAGTCGGCGATGGCCAGCGCCTTGACCAGTTGCCGCGGGCGGTCGTTGCGGAAGTTGAACAGGATGGCGTTTTCGCCGGCAATCGGCTGCGCGCCCGGCAGCACCGCCGGCTCGATGAACTCGTCGCCGATGCCGGCGCGGTGGGCCTCGGTAATGGCGTCTTCGGCGCTGTTTGCGTGCGCGCCTTCGTTCAGCGCCAGCGCGCGCCACGCTTTCCCGGTGCGCTCCCAGCGGTTGTCCCTGTCCATCGCGTAATAACGGCCCATGATGGTTGCGATGACGCCGCCGGCCTGTTGCAGCGGCTCTTTTATCTTGTCGATGAACTTGTGCGCGCAGCGCGGCAGCGTGTCGCGCCCGTCGGTGATGACATGCACCATTGGCCGGCAACCCTGCTCGCGCGCCAGTTTAATCAGCGCCAGCAGGTGGTTGACATGCGAGTGCACGCCGCCGTCGGAGACCAGGCCGAGCAGGTGAATCGGGCGGTTCGCGCCCTTCGCCTTCTTCATCATGAAGACCAGCGACGGGTTGTCGAAGAAACTGCCGTCTTTGATGGCGTTGTTGATTCGCACCAGGTCCTGCGGCACGACGCAGCCGCAGCCCATCGTGATGTGGCCGACCTCGGAATTGCCGATTTGCCCCGGCGGCAGGCCGACCGAAGGCCCGGAGGCTTCGAGCAGCGTGTGCGGGTAGTCGGAGAAAAAGCGGTCGAGACGCGGCGTGTTGGCGAGGTAGATGGCGTTGTTGGTCTTGCCCGGGCTGATGCCGAAGCCGTCAATGATGATCAGCAGCGTTCTGTTGACGGCGGACTGCGGTTTTGCGGGCATGAACGGCTGGGCGGGCTTTCGGGGTGGGGCGGCGGCGGGTGTCGGTGCGGGCGGGGCTGCGGGTGTCGGGCTGTGTGCAGGTTGCGTGTCGGGCTGTGGGTGTCGGGTTGCGGGTGCTGGCGCGGGATAATGTAGCGGAGACGCGGGCGCGGTTCAAGGCTTTCCTTCGTTCAGCGGCGGCGCGCCGCCTGCCGGCTTTTCCTCGCCGCGCTCCAGCAGGCGCGCGAGCAGCAGGCCGAGTTCAAACAAAAGCCAGATGGGCACCGCCAGCAGCACCTGCGAGATGACATCGGGCGGCGTCAGCATCATGCCGACGACGAAGGCGCCGACGATGATGTAGGGGCGTTTGCGCGACAGGTTCGCGACCGTCGTCGTGCCGGCCTTGACCAGCACCAGCGTGACCACGGGCACCTCGAAGGCGGCGCCGAACGCGAAGAAAATCTTGACGACAAAGTCGAGGTAGCGGCCAATGTCCGTCATCACCGTCACCCCCTGCGGCGCGATGCCGGTGAAGAACGCGAACATCAGCGGGAAGACGACGAAGTAGGCGAACGCCATGCCGGCGTAGAACAGCAGTGTGCTGGAAACCAGCAGCGGGAAGGCGACGCGCTTTTCGTTGCGGTAGAGGCCCGGCGCGACAAAGCCCCACAGTTGGTGGAAGATCAGCGGCAGCGAGATGACCAGCGCCAGCAGCATCGTCATCTTGAACGGCGTCAGGAAGGGCGACGCGACCTCGATGGCGACCATTGAACTTCCCTGCGGCAGGTACGCGACCAGCGGCGCCGACAGGTAGTTGTAAATCGGGTTGGCGAACGGGAACAGCGCCAGGAAGACCGCGCCGAAGCCGATGAATATTCTCAGCAGCCGCTGGCGCAATTCGGCCAGGTGCGAGACGATGGGCCGGTCGGTGTCAGTCTCGGCGGACGGGCGGGTCTTGCCGTCGGGCGTCGGTTCCATGCTGCGGCGCGGTGTTTTCGTCTTCGGTGGCGGGCGTGGTGTTGGCGGTGGTGTTGATGTCGCCGGTGCGCGGGGCGGTGCGGGCGGCGGCGGGCCGGGCGTCGGGCGCTGTGTTGCCGGTGGTGTCGGTGTCGCCGGTGTGGTGGCCGCCAGCGGGTGGCGGTGTGGCGCCGGGCGCCCTGTCATCGGCGGTGTCGTCGGCGGTGTCGCCGGTGAAGCGGCCGCTTTCTATCTGGTTTTCAATGGATTGGACCAGCGGGTCGGTGTTGCGCAGCGCGCGGTTGACCCCGGCGCCGGCTTCGCCGATGGAGTGCTGCGCGGCGTCAAAGGCGTCGCGCGTCTCGCCCATGATGCTTTTCAGGTCGTCGGCGTGCGTCTCGTTCATGAAGTCGGCCTTGAACTGGGCGGCGATGTTTCTGGCGCGCCCGACCCACCGCCCCAGCGTCGCGGCGAGCGCCGGCAGCCGGTCGGGGCCGACGACCAGCAGCGCGACGAAAAGAATCAGCGCCAGTTCCCAGAAGCCAAAGTCGGACATCGCCGCGACTTACTCTTTCTTGTCGGAGGCTTGTTCCCCGGTGACTTTCTGCTGCTTGTCGGCGGCGGGTTCTTCCTCGTCGCCCATGGATTTCTTGAAACCTTTGATGGCGTTGCCCAGATCGGAGCCCAGTCCCCTGAGCTTCTTGGTGCCGAACAAAAGCAGGACTATCACCAGAATCAGCAATATCTGCAAGGGTCCCCAACTCATACTTCACTCCCTGTTTGGTTGCGCGCGTGCGGTTGCGTATATGGTAGCACTTTTTTGCAGTCTGTGGGCGGCGGGAGGCGGGGTGAGGGGCGGGGCGAAAGGCGGGGCGGTGATGCCATCCTGTCATCACCGCCCGCAGTGCGGCGGGCTTTTCAGTCCCGGCTGTACTTGTAATGGAGAAAAATCGCGATAGCAAGCACCACCAGGCCAATGATGGTTCCTGCTTTTTCGTAGAAATTCATTTCTTTCCCTTTACCTGTTGTACTTGAAATGAATAAAAACCGCGATAGCAAACACCACCGCACTGATGATGAGCGCCGATTTTACATAGAAATTCATTTTTTTCTCCTTCTCGTTTTTCTGCTTATTAACGCCATGCCAATGGCATAGAAGCTAATTAACCACGCTATACTTGCCACGAGGCTGGACAACTTTTCTGTCAACCAGAAGGATTGGAAAAAGAGCAATCCCGCCCCGAGGTTCCCGAGGGCTATAAAACCCTTGCCCGCTTCTTCCAGCGGTTTTGTATATTTTGCCATGTGAGGCCACCTCCTTTGGCAGCCTTTTTGGCATTTGGCAGTGTAAAAAAGTGTAAGTGTTGGAATGAGCGGTATTAAATACCCGACGAACGGTAGCTAATTTTTTCGGATTCGCTGTCATTTTGCCGGGGAACGCCGGTTGGGGGAGGGCGATGTAAGGTGGAGTTTTCACACCTGAAACATTGGCGGGCCTGTAAAATATTTCGGTCATGAAGAAAATCAACATCTCAAAATCTTCTTTTATGCGGGGCCGCCAATGTCACAAGGCATTGTGGTTGCACAAACACCGCCCTGAATTGGCGCCGCAGGAATCCGTGTCGCGTGATGCGAGGAAGTATGAAGGCACCGCTATTGGGAAACTCGCCTGTGGTTTGTTTCCCGGCGGCTATGAAGTTCCGACAGATGATTGGGACAATACGGACTTCAACGAACTGCTGGACCTGACCGACAAGTATATTGAGGCCGGTGATGCCCCTATCTACGAAGCCACGATATCCGCCGCCGGTGTTTTTGTGATGGTGGATATTCTTGTGCCGACGGAAAAGGGGTGGGAAATATACGAGGTGAAAGGCTCCACCGAAGTGAAATCTCATCACTGCCATGATGCGGCAATTCAATACTATGCGCTCAAAAAGGCCGGTCTGGAAATTTCCGGCGTGTTCATTGTGCACATAAACAACGAATATGTGCGCCAGGGCGAGCTGGATATCCGGCAGTTGTTCACCATGGCGGACGTTTCAGATGAGATGATGAATCTGCAAACAGAAATTCCCGGCGAACTGGAAGAGATGCAGAAAACCTTGCAAGATGGAGAGCCGGATATCGCCATCGGTTTGCATTGTGAGAAACCTTACAAGTGCGACTTCCGCGAATATTGCTGGAAGCATGTTCCGGAGAATTCTGTTCTTGATATTACCGGGCGCGGCAAAGAGGAAAGATTTGGTTTGTGCGAAAAAAGAGTCGTGGCTATTGCCGATTTGCCCGATGATCTTTCATTGACCAGGGAACAGCAAATTCAGGTTGAAGGGGTAAAAACCGGCAAAAGAGTTGTGAACAAGGATGCCCTGTCCCGTTTTCTGAACACACTGCGGTATCCGCTTTGCTTTCTGGATTTTGAAACCTGGGGGCCTGCCGTTCCTCCTTTCGACAACGCCAAACCATACGGGCTGATTCCCACTCAATATTCCCTGCATGTTCTGAATAGTGAGGAAGGCAAATTGCGTCATTATGAATATCTGGCCGATGGACGGGACGATCCGAGAGCGCAACTCACAAGGCGGCTGGTTGGGCAGATACCGGATGACTCTTGTATTCTGGTCTATAACAAAAACTTTGAAATCAGGGTGCTGAACGCGCTGGAACAGGCATGCCCTGATTATGCAGATGCTGTCGCAACCATCCGCGACAACATACGAGATTTGATGAGGCCCTTTTGTGACAAGGATTACTACACACCTCCCATGAAAGGCAGGTATTCCATCAAGTATGTGTTGCCTGCTCTGGTGCCGGGCATGCAATACGAGGGGGAAGTCGCCGACGGCAACGCCGCGATGTATGCTTTTGCCGTGTTGCGGGAAACCGGCGACCCAATCGAGCGCGAGAAACTCCGCCGTGCCCTGCTGGAATACTGCAAACAGGACACTCTGGCGATGGTCAGAATACTGGAGAAGGTACGCGAGGCGGCAGCTTCAGATTAGGCTGAAGCAATATACGCTTCAGGGCGGGGCGGTGATGTCATCCTGCAATCACCGCCCGCAGTGCGACGGGCTTTTCAGTCCCGTCCGTATTTGTAATGGAGAAAAATCCCCAGCGCAAGCATTACCAAACCAATAATGGCTCCCGCTTTTTCGTAGAAACTCATTTTGTTCTCCTTTTGTAGCTCATGCTCATTAACGCCGTGCCGACGATGTAAAAGCCAATCAGCCAGATTATACTCACAACAAGACCAGACAACTTGTTCATTTCCCAAAACGATTGAACAAAAAGCAATCCCGCCCCGAGGTTCCCGAGGGCTATCAAACCCTTGCCCGCTTCTTCCAGCGGTTTTGTATATTTTGCCATGTGAGGCCACCTCCTTTGGCAGCCTTTTTGGCATTTGGCAGTGTAAAAAAGTGTAAGTGTTGGAATGAGCGGTATTAAATACCCGACGAACGGTACATTTTTTTGTTTTCTGCATCAAATTGAAGTCCGGCCACGCTGCGCCGCCCGCCCCGCCGACCGCATCATTCGCCGTTTCACCCTCCACGGCGCCGCTTTTCCTCATGGCCGGAAGTGCCGAAGCGTCGTTCCAGTTCCGCCAGCAGTTCTTCTACTGTGATGTTCTTGTGTGCGAGCAGCACCTGGCAGTGAAACCACAGGTCGGCCATTTCGTGGAGGATGCGTTGTCGCTGCTCCTCGCGCGCCGCCTCGTCCGTTGTCCTTGCCGCCGCATCGCCCGCTGTTCCAGCCGCCTCGCCCGCCGCCTCAATCAACTCCCCCGCTTCCTCGGCGATTTTCTCAAGAATGGCGTCGTCGCCCTTGCGGTAGAGAGAGGCGCTGTACGATTCCCCGGCGCCGGCGCTCTTGCGCTGCTCCAGCACATCGGCAATGCGCTTGATGATGTCCGCCATTCTGCTTCTCCCCGCCTTTGGCCTAAACGCTTTCCGGCACGCCGGCAACGCGCCCGACAACCCCCGCCCCGTCCAAACAATTCAAAGCCGCACCTCCACCCCACGCCCCCGCATATACTCCTTTGCCTCGCGTATCGTATGCTCACGATAATGAAAAATACTCGCCGCCAGCACCGCATCGGCCAGCCCCTCGGTAACGCCCTCCACCAGATGCTCCAGACAACCCACACCGCCGGAGGCGATGACCGGTATGTTCACGCTCTCGCTGATGCGCCGCGTCAGCGCCAGGTCAAAGCCCTCGCGCGTGCCGTCGCGGTCCATGCTGGTCAGCAGGATTTCGCCGCAGCCGCAGGACTCCATCCGCCGCGCCCACTGCACGGCGTCTATGCCCGTCGGCGTGCGCCCGCCGTGCGTGTGGATTTCCCAGTGGCCGTTGTTTTTCTTCGCGTCAATCGCGACGACGATGCACTGCGTCCCCACCTTTGCAACGGCGCGGCGCACCAGATCCGGGTCGTGCACGGCGGCGGTGTTGATTGCAATCTTGTCGGCGCCGGCGCGGTGCAGCCGCCGGATGTCCTCAACATCGCGGACGCCGCCGCCGACGGTCAGCGGCATGAAGACCTCGCCCGCAACGCGCTCGACAATGCCGAGCATGATGTCGCGCCCGTCGGAACTGGCGGTGATGTCGAGAAAGGTGATTTCATCGGCGCCTTCGTCGTTGTAGCGCCTGGCGATTTCCACCGGGTCGCCGGCGTCGGTGATGTTGACAAAGTTCACGCCCTTGACAACGCGGCCCCGGTTGACATCAAGACAGGGAATGACACGCCTCGCCAGCGGCATCGTCAGCCCCTCAATGCCCCAGTGCCGTCCGCCGCGCCAGCCGGCGCACCAGGCGAATGACACGCCCCGCCAGCGGCACCCTCACCCCCGTTCCGGCGGCGGGCGCAGCCGGTTGACGAGTTCGCGGGTTTCGGCGAGGTCCAGCGTGCCCTCGTACAGCGCGCGCCCCAGCACCACGCCGTGTATGCCCTCCTCGTCGGTCGCGCACAGCGCCTCGATGTTTTTCAGCGTCGTGAAACCGCCGGCGGCGATGACCGGAATGTGAATCGAGGCCGCAAGCGCCACCGTGCTCTCGATGTTCGGCCCGCTCATCATGCCGTCGCGGCTGACATCGGTGTGGATAATCGCGGCGACGCCGTCGCTCTCAAAGTGCTGCACCAGGTCAACCGGGTCGTGGTGCAGCAGTTTCGACCAGCCCGAAATGGCAATCTTGCCGTCCTTGATGTCAATGCCGACGATGATGTGCCCCGGAAACTCCAGGCACAGGTCGTTGATGAAGTGCGGCTGGCTCGCCGCGCGCGTGCCGAGAATCACATACTGCACGCCGATGTCCAGATAGGCCTGCACCGTTTCCTCGTCGCGGATGCCGCCGCCGACCTGCACCTCGCAGTCCGGCAGGTGTTTGGTGATGCGCTCAACCCACTGCATGTTTTCGGGCTTGCCGCTGGCGGCGCCGTCAAGGTCAATGATGTGCAGGCGCTCGGCGCCGGCCTCGGCCCAGCGCTCGGCGGTGGCGACCGGGTCGTCGGAAAACACGGTGGTCTCGTCGCGCCGGCCCTGGCGCAGGCGCACGCAGTTGCCGTCTTTCAGGTCAATGGCGGGAATCAGAAGCATAGCGGTTGCCGGTCGGGGCCTGTCAGTATAACGCACCCGCGCTCAAGGCGCTCAAGACGCGCCGTCCCAGCGCACAAAATTCTCCAGCAGGCGCAGGCCGTTGGCGGCGCTTTTCTCGGGGTGGAACTGCACCGCGAACACAAGGCCGGAGGCGACGGCGCAGGTGAATTCCGCGCCGTATTCGGTGCACCCGGCCACCAGCGCGCCGTCGGCGGGTTCCACATGGTAACTGTGCACAAAATAAAAATGCTCGTTGTCGGCGATGCCGTCCCACAGCGGATGGCGCCGCGTCTGCCGCACCCGGTTCCAGCCCATGTGCGGTATCTTGCGGCCCGGCGCCGCGCCGGCGTGTTCGGCCAGGTGGCGGGCGCGGCCCGCGAACACGCCGAGGCAGTCGGTGCCGCCGTTTTCATCGCTGTGTTCAAGCAGCACTTGCAGCCCCATGCAGATTCCGAGAAACGGTTTTTCGGCGGCGGCGCGCGCCAGCGGCCCGGCAAGGCCGCGCGCGTGAATCGCGCCCATGCAGTCGCCGGCGGCGCCCTGGCCGGGAAAGACAACCTTGTCGGCGTCGTCAATCAGCCCGGCGTCGCCGCCGGTCACGATGCGCGTGCGTTCGGGGCTGACGCAGTGCAACGCCTTCTCGACCGAGCGCAGGTTGCCCATGCCGTAATCCACAATGGTGATGGTGGTCATTGTGCGGGCCGCGGCGGCGCCGCGGCGGGCGGTTCAAAGCGTCAAAGCACGCCCTTGGTAGAGGGCAGGCCGGCGGCCATGCGCGAATCCGGCTCCACCGCCATGCGGCACGCCCTGGCGAACGCCTTGAACACGGTCTCGGCGATGTGGTGGCTGTTGTCGCCGCGCAGGTTGTCAATGTGCAGCGTCGCCTGCGCGTGGTTGACAAAGCCCTGGAAAAACTCGTGAATCAAGTCCACATCAAACTCGCCGATGCGCGCGCGCGGGTAGCGCACATGATAGTCCAGCCCCGGACGCCCGGAAAAATCAACCACCACGCGCGACAGCGCCTCGTCCAGCGGCACATAGGCGTGGCCGTAGCGGCGAATGCCTTTCTTGTCGCCGAGCGCCCTGGTAAAGGCCTGGCCGAGCGTGATGCCGGCGTCCTCGACGGTGTGGTGGTCGTCCACTTCAAGGTCGCCGGAGGCCCGCAGGTCCAGATCAAAACAGCCGTGCTTGCGGAACTGGTCGAGCATGTGTTCAAGAAACGGAATGCCGATTTCAATGCGGCTCTTTCCGGAACCGTCCAGATTCAGTTCAATGTCTATCTGTGTCTCGGCGGTGTGGCGCCGGACGCTGCTGGTGCGCGCGGTCATGCTGCGGAACTTCCGTGTGGGGAGACGATTATAACCGATACAGCCGGAAAACGCCGCCCCCCGGCGCGGGCGGCGCGGGCGGCGCGCCGCCGCCTCGCAATCACCGTCCGGCGAATTGCCGCGCCGCCGCGTCGGTGGCCTCGACCAGGCGGTGGATGATGGCCGGCTCAAACGCCGAATGCCCGGCGCCGTCGGCGATTTGCAGTTGTGCCCGCGGCCAGTGCCGGTGCAGCAGCCACGCCTGCTCCAGCGGGCACACCGCGTCGTAGCGCCCGTGCACAATCACGCCCGGAATATCGGCGATTTTGGCGGCGTCGTCCAGCAGTTGCCCCTCGTCCAGGAAGATGCGGTTGATAAAGTAATGGCATTCAATGCGCGCCAGGCTCAGCGCGACATGCGGGTTGCTGAAGAACTCGACAACGGCAGGCTTGGGCCGCAGCGTCGCGGTGCGGCCTTCCCACACCGACCACGCGATGGCAGCCTTCAGCCGCGCCTGTTCGTCGTCGCCGGTCAGGCGGCGGTAATAGGCGCCGATCATGTCGCCGCGCTCTTCGGGCGCGATGACCTCCTCGAACGAGCGCCACCAGTCCGGAAAAAGAAAGCGCGCGCCGTCCTGGTAAAACCACAGCAAATCGCGGCGGCGGCACAGAAACACGCCGCGCAGAATCAGCGACAGGCAGCGCTGCGGGTGCGCCGCGGCGTAGGCGAGCGCCAGCGTCGAACCCCACGAGCCGCCGAACACAACCCAGCGTTCAATGCCGAGATGCGCGCGTATTTTTTCAATGTCGGCGATCAGGTGCTGCGTGGTGTTGTCTTTCAGTTCGGCGTGCGGCGTCGAGCGCCCGCTGCCGCGCTGGTCAAACAGCACGATGCGCCAGGCGCCGGGATTGAAGAAGCGGCGGTGGTTGTTCTCGCACCCGGCGCCCGGCCCGCCGTGCAGAAACAGCGCCGGCAGCCCGTCGGGATTGCCGCACTCTTCCACATAGAGCGTGTGCAATTCGTCCACCGGCAGGAAAAACGAATGGTTTTCGCTGATTTCCGGGTAAAGCGCGCGCATGGGCGGCAAGTGTACACTACCCACTGATGGACACGGTGATGGACACGCTGCTGCACACAACGCACGGCGCGGCGCTGCCGCTGCACTGCCGCGGGCGGCGCGACTACGCCGGCGAGTTCGCCGCGATGCGCCATTACACGCGCGCGCGCGGCGGCGATGACGAGGATCAACTGTGGCTGCTGGAACACTGGCCGGTCTATACGCTGGGGCGTCGCGCCGCGCCGGTTGCCGGCGGCGCCATTCCGGTTGTGCACACCGACCGTGCGACAGCATCAGCACGCCGCCGCCAGGTCGCGGGCAACGCCATTCCGGTTGTGCACACCGACCGCGGCGGTCAGGCGACTTACCACGGCCCCGGCCAGGCCGTGCTGTACACATTGCTTGACCTCAAACGCCGCGGTCTTGGCGTGCGGTGTTATGTCGGCCTGCTGGAAGAGGCCGTCATCGCCTTTCTCGGCGGTTGCGGCGTTCGCGCGCGCCGTCTGCCGGGCGCCCCCGGCGTGTATGTGGAAGGGCGCAAGATTGCGTCGCTCGGCCTCAGCGTTTTCAACGGGCGCTGTTATCACGGCGTGGCGCTGAATGTGTGCATGGACTTGTCGCCTTTCGCCGGCATCGTCGCGTGCGGCCAGCGCGGCGTCGAGGCGACGCAACTGGCGGACTGCGGTGTGGCGATGGATGTTGAAAGCGCCGGCGCGGGCGTCGCGCGCAACCTGGCGGTGCGGCTGTGAGCGGCGTTGAAGCCGGCGCGGCGCCGCGCGCAAACTTCGCAAGCCATCGGCGCGGCGCGGGCAAAGTCAGCGCGGCGTTGCGTGCAACCCTGATGGTGCGGCTGTGAGCGGCGTTGAGCACGGCGCGGCATCGCGCACAACCCCCGCAAGCCACCGGCGCGGCGCGGACAAACTGATACGCGCGAGAAGCGCCGCCGCCGTTGCCGCGCGCGATGAGCGCCTTGCCAAACCGCGCTGGCTGCGTATCAAGCCTGTTGCCAATCCGCGTGTGCGGGAATTGCGGCAGCGTCTGCGCGAAAGCCGCCTGCACACCGTCTGCGAAGAGGCGAAATGCCCGAACCTCAACGAGTGTTTCTCGCGCGGCACCGCGACCTTCATGATATTGGGCGACCGCTGCACGCGCCGCTGTGCGTTCTGCGATGTCGCGCACGGACGCCCGCCGCCGCCCGACCCGCTGGAGCCGCGCCGTCTGGCGCGTCTGATAGCGCGCCTGCAACTCGAATATGTCGTCATCACATCGGTGGACCGCGACGACCTTGCCGACGGCGGCGCCGCCCATTTTGCCGCCTGCATCGGCGCGCTGCGCGAGATGTCACCGGCGACGCGCATTGAAATCCTGACGCCGGATTTCCGCAAACGAATGACACGCGCGCTGGACGCGCTGCAACACGCGCCGTGCGATGTGTTCGGCCACAACATTGAAACGGCGCCGTCGCTGTACCGCGAAGTCCGCGCCGGCGCCGATTACCGCGCGTCGCTGGAACTGCTGCTGGAACACAAGCGCCGTTTCCCGGCGATACCGACCAAATCGGGGCTGATGCTGGGGCTGGGCGAGACGCCGCAGGAGATTGAGGCGGTGATGCACGACCTGCGCCGCCACCGCGTGGATTTGCTGACCATCGGCCAGTATCTGCGCCCGGCGCCGGGCTACTGGCCGGTGCGCCGCTACGCCAGCCCCGCCGAATTCAGGCGCCTCGCCGCAACGGGCCGCGCAATGGGCTTCGCACACATCGCCGCCGGGCCTTTGGTCAGGTCATCGTACCACGCCGATGTGCAGGCGGCGGCGGTTGTTACTTCCGCTCGTAATACTCCCGCGTCAGTCTGACAATCACCGGTGACAGCAGCACCAGCGCGACGAGGTTCGGCAGCGCCATCAGCGCGTTGAAGACATCCGACACCAGCCAGATCAGGTTGATGCCGGCTTCGGCGCCGCCTTTCCACAGCAGCGCCATCGGGCCGAGAAACACCGTGGCCAGGTACAGCAGGCGGTAGGCGGTGATGGCGCGCAGGCCGAACAGGTGCTGCCAGCATTTCTCGCCGTAATAACTCCACCCGAGTATCGTCGTGAAGCCGAACACAATCAGCCCGGCAATCAGGATGTATTCGCTGCCGGGCAGCGTCGCCGCGAAAGCCATCGTCGTCAGGTCGGCGCCGGTCTCGCCGCTGGTCCACACGCCGGTAACGACGATGGCAAGGCCGGTGATGGAGCAGACGATGAGCGTGTCAATAAAAGTTCCGAGCATCGCAATGTGGCCCTGGCGCACCGGGTTGTCGGTTTTGGCGGCGGCGTGCGCGATGGGCGCGCTGCCAAGCCCGGCCTCGTTCGAGAAGATGCCGCGCGCAACGCCGAAGCGAATCGCGAGCCACACCGCAGCGCCGGCAAAACCGCCGCTGGCCGCGGTGCCGGTGAAGGCGGTGGTGACGATGGTTGCGAAAGCCGCCGGAATTTCGGTGATGTGCGCCGCCAGCACCACCAGCCCGGCAACCACATACAGCACCGCCATTGTCGGCACCAGGCTGGTCGCCCATTTGGCGATGCGGGTGATGCCGCCGAGCAGCACGATGCCGGTCACCACCGTCAGCACGATGGCGCTGTAAAGCGGGCGCACGCCCTTGTCGTCGAGCGCGTCGGCGATGGCGTTGGACTGCACCATGTTGCCGATGCCGAAGGCGGTGATGGTGCCGAAAAACGCGAAGGCGACGGCCAGCCAGGTCCACTTCTTGCCCAGCCCGTTCCGGATGTAATACATCGGCCCGCCGATGTGCTTGCCCGAGGCGTCGGTCTCGCGGTAGTGCACGGCGAGCACCGCCTCGGCGTATTTGGTGGCCATGCCGACGAGCGCCGTCATCCACATCCAGAACAGCGCGCCCGGCCCGCCGAGCGCGATGGCGGTGGCGACGCCGACGATGTTGCCGGTGCCGATGGTCGCCGAAAGCGATGTCATCAGCGCGCTGAACGGGTTGATGTCGCCGGCGCCCTGCGGCTTCCTGCCCTTCCACAGCAGCGCGAAGCCGTAGGCGATTTTTCTGACCGGCATCCACGCCAGGCGAAACATCAGAAAAATGCCGACGCCGAGAATGGCGACGACCATCGGCGGCCCCCAGACGATGGCGCTGATGGTTTCGACAAAATCGGTGATTGCCTGCATCTGGACGATGCCGCTGATGGTGTTGACGAAATCGGTGATTGCCTGCATGACGCCCTCCTGTGATTAATCAATCCGTCCCGCAGGCGTCATTGTATCCTTGTCCGGCCACTTGCACAAATCGGCGATAACGCAGGCGCCGCATTCGGGCTTGCGCGCCTTGCAGGTGTAGCGCCCGTGCAGAATCAGCCAGTGGTGGGCGTGGCGCTTGAACGAGTCGGGCACGGCCCGCAGCAGCGCCTGTTCAACGGCGTCGGGCGTCTTGCCGGGCGCCAGGCCGGTGCGGTTGCTGACGCGGAAGATGTGCGTGTCCACGGCGATGGTCGGCTGGCCGAAGGCGTTGTTCAGGATGACATTGGCGGTCTTGCGGCCAACGCCGGGCAGGCGGGTGAGCGCGTCGCGGCTGTCCGGCACGCGCCCGCGGTGTTCGTCCAGCAGGATTTTGCAGGTGGCGAGAATGTTGTCGGCCTTGGCGTTGAACAGGCCGATGGTCTTGATGTGGCTTTTCAGTTTGCGCTTGCCGAGTTTCAGCATCTTCGCGGGCGTGTTGGCCTCCTTGAACAGCGTTCGCGTCGCCTTGTTGACGCTGACATCGGTCGCCTGCGCCGACAGCATCACCGCCACCAGCAGTTCAAAGTGCGAGCGATAGACCAGTTCGCTGCGCGGCTCCGGGTTGCGCTTTTTCAGGCGCGCGAACAGTTTGCGGACCGACGCCTGCGGCAGCATTTGGTTATTCCCCGGTTTGTTTCGCGCTGCTTCGCGTGCGCGCCGCGAGTTGTTTTTGGAATGTTTCCTTCGCCGCCAGTCTTGCGTTGTCGCGGCGTTCGGTCTCGCGCGCCAGCCGCGCCTTGCGCGCCTTGATTCGCAGTCCGGCCTCGCGTGCGCGGCGCTGTTCGTGTTGTTTGCGCTGTTGCGGCGTCTGCCGCGCCGCCGGCAGCGGTTTCATCGTGATGCAGTCCACCGGGCACACCGGCACGCACAGTTCGCAACCGATGCACAGTTCATCGAGAACGCCGTGCATCCATTGCGACGCGCCGACGATGGCGTCCACCGGGCACGCCGCCAGGCACAGCGCGCAGCCGATGCATTCGTCCTCGTCAATGCGGGCGACGGCGCGCGTGAATTTCAGCGCCGCGCCACCGGCGGTTTCCGTTGCGGCGCGGCTCACTTGACTTCCATGCCGGCCTCGGCGCCGTCGTCCGCCGCCACCAGAAACAGGTCACCGCCGCCGGGGCCGGCGGCCAGCACCATGCCTTCGGAAACGCCGAAGCGCATTTTCTTCGGCGCCAGGTTGGCGACGACGACCACAAGGCGCCCGCGCAGTTGTTCCGGTTTGTATGCCTGGCGGATGCCGGCGAGGATGCTGCGGGGGTTGGCCTCGCCGATGTCCACTTCAAGGCGCAGCAGTTTGTCGGCGCCGTCAACGGTCTCGGCGCCGATGATTTTGCCGACGCGAAGGTCAAGTTTCTGAAAGTCGGCGTATTCAATCTGCGTTGTTTTTTTCGCCGCGTCGGTTGCGCCGGTTTTGCCGCCGGTCTTCTGCGTTGCTTTCGCTGTTGCGCCGCTTGTGGCAGTCTTGCCGCCGGTTCTGTCGTCGGCCTCGCCGCTGGTTTTGCCGCCGGCTTTGCCTTTGGTTTTACTGCCGGCCTTGCTATCGGCCTGTCCCGGCGCCGCGACCAGTTGCCGGACGGCGGTGCGTTCAATGCGCGTCAGCAGCGGCTGGAAGCGGTTGATCTTGTGGTGTTGTTCGCCGCGGCGCTGCTTGTCGGCGAACGGGTCGTCTTGCCAGCAGTCGAGCGCGCAGTTCAGAAACGCCGCGGCTTTTGCACAGGTGTCGGGCAGCACCGGGCGCAGATACAGCGCGAGGCGGCTGAACAGCAGCAGGCCGAGGCTGCAAACAATATGCAGTTCGGCGCTCGCGCCGTCGCGTTTGGCGATGTCCCACGGCTTGCGGCGGTCAATGTACTGGTTGGCCTTGTCGGCCAGCACCATGATGGAGCGCATCGCGGCGGCGTATTCAAGGTTTTCGTAATCGTGCGCGATGCCGCCGCCGGCGTCGGTGAATTCGCGGTAGAGTTCGTGGCCGGCGGTGTCGTCGGTGCACAGCACGAGGTCGTCAAAGTGCTTGTGGATGAAACTCGCGCAGCGGCTGGCGATGTTGACAATCTTGCCGACCAGGTCGCTGTTGACCCGCTGCACGAAGTCGTCAAGGTTCAGGTCGGCGTCGCCGATGTGGTTGCCGAGTTTCGTCGCGAAGTAATAGCGCAGGTATTCCGGCGGCAGGTGTCGCAAATAGGTTTTGGCGGTGATGAAGGTGCCGCGCGATTTCGACATTTTCTGCCCGTTGATGGTCACAAATCCGTGGCAGTGCACCGCCGTCGGCTGGCGGAAACCGGCGCCCGCCAGCATCGCCGGCCAGAACAGCGTGTGGAAGTAGGCGATGTCCTTGCCGATGAAGTGGTGCAGTTCGGTGTCGCCGCCTTCCTGCCAGAAGCGGTTGAAGTCGGCGCCGCCGCGTTCGCAGTAGTTGCGGAAACTCGCCATGTAGCCGATGGGCGCGTCGAGCCACACATAGAAATACTTGCCCGGGTGGTCGGGTATCTCAAAGCCGAAGTAGGGCGCGTCGCGCGAGATGTCCCAGTCTTGCAGCCCGGCCTCGAACCACTCGCTGAGTTTGTTGCTGATTTCGGGCTGCACATGGCGGCCCTGCGTCCACGCCTTCAGTTGCCCGGCAAAGTCGCCCAGCCGGAAGAAGTAGTGCTCCGATTCGCGCTCAACCGGCTTGTTGCGGCTCAGCACCGAAACCGGGTTCACCAGTTCCGACGCGGCGTAGGTCGAGCCGCACACCTCGCAGCAGTCGCCGTATTGCTCGGCGGCGCCGCAGCGCGGGCATTCGCCGCGGATGTAGCGGTCGGGCAGGAACATGCCGGCCTGCTCGTCAAACGCCTGGGTGATGCTGCGGCGCACGATGTGGCCGCCGTCGCGAAGGCGGCGGTACACCAGGTTCGACAGTTCGCGGTTTTCATCGGAGTGGGTTGTGTGGTAGTTGTCAAAGCGCACCAGAAACGCCTTGAAGTCTTCCAGGTGCTCCTTGTGCATGCGCGCAATCAGTTGCTCCGGGGCGACGCCCTCTTCCTGCGCCTTGATCATGATCGGCGTGCCGTGCGCGTCGTCGGCGCAGATGTAATGGCAGTCGTTGCCGCGCAGCCGCTGAAAGCGCACCCAGATGTCGGCCTGGATGTATTCCAGCAAATGCCCCAGATGAATCGGCCCGTTGGCGTAGGGCAGGGCGTTGGTAACCAGAATTTCGCGTTTTTCGGTCATCTGCGGAGTCGGCGGGCGGCGGTGTCTGCGGCTTTTCGGTCGCCGACGGTCGTTGCCGTCGCGCCGGTCTGTCGTTTGCGTGCCTGCAATTATACATGCGCCGCCTTTGATATAATGGCGGATATAATCGCGGAACAGCCGGTGTTTCAGCCGGCGCAAAACCATGTCACAACTGAACAGCCAGGCGGTCGAACAGGCCCTGAAAGAGACGATAGACCCCAACACCGGGAAAGACCTGGTCGCGTCCGGGGCGGTGGCCGACATTGCCGTCGAGGGCGCCACGGTGCGCGCCCGGCTGTGTCTCGGCTATCCGGCGCGGAGTTTTGTCGCCGAACTGGCGGGCATGGTCGAGGACAAGGTCAAGGCGCTGGAGGGCGTTGAGCGCGTCGAGGTGGACGCCAGCTGGGAGATTCAGTCGCATTCGGTGCAGAAAAGCCTGAAGCCGCTCGCCAACATCCGCAATGTCATCGCCGTGGCGTCCGGCAAGGGCGGTGTCGGCAAGTCCACGACGGCGGTCAACCTGGCGCTGGCGCTGGCGGCGGAAGGCGCCGCCGTCGGCCTGCTCGACGCCGACATCTACGGCCCCAGCCAGCCGACGATGCTCGGCATCCGCGGCCAGCCCGACACCAAGGACGGCGAGACGCTCGAGCCGCTCGACTCGTTCGGCGTGCAGGCGATGTCCATCGGTTTCCTGATTGACGAGGAAACGCCGATGATCTGGCGCGGGCCGATGGTGACGCAGGCGCTGGAACAACTGCTGAACAACACCAACTGGCGCGGCCTCGATTACCTGGTGGTGGACCTGCCGCCCGGAACCGGCGATGTGCAACTGACGCTGGCGCAGAAAATCCCGGTCAGCGGCGCGGTCATTGTGACGACGCCGCAGGACATCGCGCTGCTCGACGCGCGCAAGGGCATCAAGATGTTCGAGAAGGTGGATGTGCCCATCCTCGGCATCATCGAGAACATGAGCACCCACATTTGCAGCCAGTGCGGCCACGAAGAGCACATCTTCGGCGCCGGCGGCGGCGACCGGATTGCGCGCGACTACGGCGTTGAGGTGCTGGGGCGTTTGCCGCTCGACAAGGCCATCCGCGAGCAGACCGACGGCGGCAAACCGACGGTCGTCGCCGAGCCGCACGGGCGCCTCGCCGGCGTCTATCTTGAAACCGCGAGAAAAACGGCGGCGCGCCTTGCGGTGCGCGCCAAGGACTACTCGGCGAAGTTTCCGAAAATCGTCATTCAGAACGATTGACCGCCATGCCCATCAAGGCCGACACCTGGATCCGCGAGATGGCGCGCGAAAGGCGCATGATAGAGCCGTTCGCGCCGCGCCAGATTTCGCGCCTGGACGACGCCCGCGTCATCTCCTACGGCACCTCGAGTTACGGCTACGATGTCCGTTGCAGCAGCCATTTCAAGGTGTTCACGAACATCAATTCGGCGATTGTGGACCCGAAGGCGTTCGACGAGAACAGTTTCGTGGCGATGGACGCCGATGTCTGCATCATCCCGCCCAACTCGTTCGCGCTGGCGAGCACGGTGGAGTATTTTCGCATCCCGCGCTCGGTGCTGACAATCTGCGTCGGCAAGTCCACCTACGCGCGCTGCGGCATCATCGTCAATGTAACGCCGCTGGAGCCGGAGTGGGAGGGGCACATCACGCTGGAATTCTCGAACACGACGCCGCTGCCGGCGAAAATCTACGCCAACGAGGGCGTCGCGCAACTGCTGTTTCTTGAATCCGACGACATCTGCGAGACTTCCTACAAGGACCGCAACGGCAAATACCAGAAGCAGACCGGGGTCACCCTGCCGGTCGCCTGAGGGGGCGTGTCGTGAAACTGGTCGTGGCCATCATCAAGCCGTTCAAACTCGACGATGTGCGCGAGGCGCTGTCGCGGGTCAATGTAACCGGCATGACCGTCACCGAGGTCAAGGGTTTCGGGCGCCAGAAGGGCCACACCGAACTCTACCGCGGCGCCGAGTATGTGGTTGACTTTCTGCCCAAGTTGAAACTGGAGACGGCGGTGACCGACGCCCAGGCCGACGCCGTCGTCAAGGCCATCGCCGCCACCGCCAACAGCGGCAAGATAGGCGACGGCAAGATCTTCGTGCTCGACCTGGAGCAGGCGGTTCGCATCCGCACCGGCGAGTCCGGCGACACCGCCATCTGACAGTCGGCGCACCGCGCGCCGACCGGCCCGCACCGTTCAGAAACCTTTGGCAGTCTTGCTTTTCACAGGTCCGGTGTGGTATATTTTTGCCTCATCCGTGGCCTGAGATGTGCTCCATTCGCAGTGGTGCAGTCGTCTCGGCTGAACTGTAATTTTAGCAAGAGGATTGAACCATGACAATCAAAAACGCAACCAAAAATGCAACGGTAGCAGCAGTGCGTGACAGAGGGCTGGGCGTCGGCGTGCACACCCATCCTCAGTTGCCGCCGTGCAACGAAATGATGGCGGTGCTGATAGGTTCCGGCCTGACCTCGCCTGAAGTGCCCGTTTCCAGCAAAAACTCATTGAAGGATTTTCTCGGCAGATACGAGGGCGTGGATATCGTCTATAAGCAGAACACTGCGGATGAAGTCAATATCGCTTTGCCCTGTTTCCCGGAGTTTGACAAATACCATGAAGAGTCGGCGCTAAGCGATGAAGAGCTGGCAATGGTTTCCGGCGGAGAGATTGTGGCTCTGCTGACGCTTTTCTTCATGACCATCGGAGCCATAGTCGCCGCAAAAATCGGGTTGGGCATGGTCGTCAAGTCGGTGGCGATTGGCATCGGTATTGGTGTGTCGGTCGCGGTGGCTGCGGGCGCCGCATTGGGCATTGCAGGCGTCACGGCGGCAGTCGGAGTCGGCATCGCCGCCGGTGCCGGCGCTTTCGACCCCGGCGCCGGCCCCGTCAATGTCGTCCTCGGCAGTTGATTTTGCGGCATAAGCCGCAGCTGGCCGCCGCGCTGTCGCCGGCGGCCAGCCCCCCCTGCATCAGCACATCATAAGCACACCCGATAGGCGCACCGGCGCATCACCACCGCGCCTTGTCCCACATCTGCGGATTGGCCCAGAAGCGGCTGTTGAGCCAGTCGGGCGCGTCCTTGTAGTCGAAGATATCAAAGTAATAAAGGCGCCCGCCCGCGTCGCCGTCTTCACCGGCGTAGGCGCGCATCAGGCGCAGCCCGAGCGCGCGCAGAAAGTTGTCGTCCCGCGCCGCCGCCTCGCCGGGACGGTAGAGATAAACCCGTTCGCAGTCCTGGTCGCGCAGGCGTGAAATCAGGTGTTCAAACGGCGTGTTCGCCATGTCCGCCGCCGCGCAAACGACGATGCCGACGGCAAACCGGCGCCGCAAACGCGGCGTTTCGCAATAGTTGGCGACATCGCCGCTGAGCGTCTCGCGGCCCGGCGCGGCGCCTGCGGCGAGGTGTTCGGCCAGGTCGCCGCGCGGACTCAGCAGCAGCGCGCCGCCGTCGCCGCCGGGCGCACCGGCGAGGATTCTCCGCAAGTCTTCGCGCACGCGGCGTTGCATGGCTTGTCAGTCAGCGTCTCGATGCCCGGCCAGGATGGTGGCCGTTCTCCGGCGGGTGTTTCATGGCTTGTCGAGCAGCGCCTCGATGCGGCCTGCGAACAAACGGCCTCTCCAGCCGTTCAGCAGCGGCGTGGTTTCGCGCGCACCGCCGGTTGTCTCGCCCCCGGTTGTTCCGGCCCTTGCTGTTCTGACCAGTTGCGTCAGTTGTTTGCGCGTCGCCAGCAGCGCCGGTTCAATGCCGTGGTTGTGGGCGGTTTCGCGCACCAGTTCCAGCAGGTCTTTCATCAGTTGCTGCCGCGCCGCGTCGCCCGCCCGGTCGCCGCCGCGCGCCGCCGCGCCGCCGCCGTTGCCGTCGCCGCCATCGCCGTCGTCGTCGCGCACCGGCGCCAGCAGCGTCTCCATCTCGCGCGCCCATTTGCCGATGCGCCTGCTGCGGCAGACCTTGAGTTTTTCGATGGCCGCCGCCGTCGGCGTTTGCAGCAGCGCGATGGCGACCAGGCAGTCGTCGCCGAGCAGCCACCGCCGCGGCAGGTCCGCCGCGCGCGCTTTCCGGTCGCGCCATTCGGCCAGCAGTTCCAGGCGGCGTTTTTGCGCGCCGCGCCTCAGCTTGCCGCTGCCGCCGACGCGGCGCCAGGCGTCGTCGTTGCCGCGCCGGCCCGACATTTGCAGGTAGCGTTCGCTTTCCTCGGCAAACCACAACTCCTTTTGCTGGCGGCGCAGTTTGCCGAGCAGCGTTTCGTGCAGCGGGCGCAGATGAATGACATCGTTGACGGCGTAGCGTTTCTGCTTTTCCGACAGCGGGCGCTGAAGCCAGTCGGAGCGCGAACAGTCTTTCTCCAGTTCGGCGCCGAGGCATTGCATCACCAGTTGCTTGTAGCCGGTCTGGTGGCCGAGGCCGACGAAGGCGGCGGCCAGTTGCGTGTCGAACACCGGCGCCCGCAGCGGGCAGTTGATGCGTTCCAGCACCTCGAAATCCTGCTGCGCGCAGTGGATGATCTTCAGCACTTCGGGGTCGGCGAGCAGGCGGCGCAGCGGCGCGAGGTCCGCCGCCGCCGTCGGGTCAATCAGCGCGACTTCGTCATCCACGGCGATTTGCACCAGCGCCGGGCGCGGGTAGTAGGTTTTCTCGCGGATGCACTCGGTGTCCAGCGCCAGATATTTCGCGCGCGCGGCGAGGCCGCAGATTTGCGATAATGCGGCGTCGTTTTCCACAAAGGTGACTTGCATGGGCAAAAGTTCTATTCCATCGTCGGTGTCGGCACGCTTCGGGCGACCGCGCGGGCTGTCGAAAACCACATTGTCGTGGGCGCTCTACGACTGGGCCAATTCGGCGTTCGCGGTCGTCGTCATCGCCGGCATTTTCCCGATATTCTACCGCGATTACTGGGCGCGCGGGCTGCCCGACGATGAAATCACGCTGTCGCTCGGCGTCGCCAATTCGCTGTCAAGCCTGCTGCTGATTGTGTCGGCGCCGCTGCTGGGCGCGATCGCCGACGCCGTCGGCGTGCGCAAACGCCTGCTGATGGGCTGCGCGGTGCTGTCGGCGCTGGCCACCGCCGGCTTCGCGTTCGTCGCGCAGGGCGCGTGGGTCGGCGCCGCGGCGTTTTATGTGTTGGGCGTCTTTCTGTTCATGCTCGGCAATGTCTTTTACGACGCGCTGCTGGTGGATGTGACCGAACCGCGCTACTTCGACCGCGTGTCGTCGCTCGGTTTCGCGCTGGGCTATCTCGGCGGCGGCATCGCGCTGGCGTTTTGCGCGTGGATGATCGTGCGCGCCGGCGACTTCGGTTTCAGCGACGAGAGCGGCGCGATCCGCGCGAGTTTCGTGCTGGTCGGCGTGTGGTGGGTGGTTTTCAGCGTGCCGCTGCTGCTGCGGGTGCGCGAGCGCGGCGGCGTGCGCGGCGGCGTGCGCGCCGGCGTCGGGCGTTTTCTCGAGACGCTGCGGCTGCTGCGGCGGCATCCGTCGCTGGCGTGGTTTCTGCTGGCCTACTGGCTGTACATTGACGGCGTGGACACGGTCATCCGCATGGCCGCCAACTACGGGCAGGTGCTCGGCTTCGGCGTCCACGACCTGATGGCGGCGCTGCTGCTGGTGCAGTTCATCGGCTTTCCGGCGACGCTGGTATATGGCCGGCTGGCCGAGCGTTTCGGCGCGCGCCGCCTGATCATCGCCGGCGTGCTGGTGTACCTGGTGATTTGCGTGTGGGGGGCGCTGCTTCAGACCGCCGCCGGCTTTTATGCGCTGGTTGTGCTGATTGGCCTGACGCAGGGCGGCATTCAGGCGCAGAGCCGCTCGTTCTACGCGCGCCTTGTGCCGCCGGAGCATTCGGCGCAACTGTTCGGCGTCTATAACCTGCTCGGCAAGTTCGCGGCGCTGGTCGGGCCGCTGATTCTGGGCGTCGTCGGCAGCGTCACCGGCAGCCCGCGGCTGGGGCTGCTGTCGGTCGGCGTGCTGTTCATCGCCGGGCTGGCGGTGCTGATAACCCGCGTGCCGCGCGACAAAGTGTCGTAGGCGGGGGCGTAGGCGGGGGCGTAGGCGGCGGGCGGCGCTTGCGGCGCGGCGGCGGGCGCTTTTGCGGCGGGCGCGGTGTGGTTGTGCCGGCGCGCGGCGGCGGCGGGCATTGCCGAAAAGCCGCGCCATTCAAGGCTTTCGGCGGGGCAGCCGCTCAGAAACCTTTGGCACTGTTGACGGGGGGAGACAAAGAGGAGTAATCTGCAAGACAAACCCTTTGCAAGGGGAGGAGGAATCAACATGCCGGATATCAGTTCCAACAACATTCCGTTGATGAATGAAATCGTCTCGGCTGCGCTGGCCAGAGGCTGCCTGAAAGACGAAAAGTTCAGGGAGAATCTGGAGGCCGGCAATATGGCGGCCATCATCGGCGGAGAGGGCGCCGCCGTGCTGGAAAAGAACAACATTGCGGTGCGGACGGTGCACAACACCGCCGACACCGTCCATATCGCCCTGCCTTGCTACGAGGCGCTCGACGAGGCATGGATGGAAATGACGGATGAGCAGTTGCAGAAAATCTCGGGGGGGGCCTTTGAGGTTGTCGCGGTTTGCACCGTGATAGGGGTTGGCGTATCCGTGACCCTCGGTTTTCTCTTCGGCGAGGCAGCCGTCATCACTTCCGCGACTGTGCTGACGGCCGTCGGCGCGGGTGTGTTGATTGGCGTCGCCGCCACATTGGCCGGTTCGGCGGCCATCGGAATCGGCGTGGGTGTCCACCTGCATCTGGCCGGCCAGGATCAGAATGTCAATGTCGGCCTTGCCAGTTAAGGGCCGGGGATAGCAACGCCGGGCGGCGGCTGCCCGGTCAGGACAGCCCCTTCCGCATCCGCCTCGCCGGTTCAGGGCCGCAGCAGCGGCGTCAGGCCGCCCGCCGCCTGTTCACAACGGCGCATCGGGCGTCAGCGGCTGTTGCAGCACGCGGCCATCCAGCAGGCATCGCCCGTCGCGCATTTCAATTCGCCCGTCGCAAACCAGCGCAACCGCCTGCGGATAGATGCGGTGTTCCTCGCGCAGCACGCGCGCGGCCAGCGCCGCAGGCGTGTCGTCCGGCGCGACCGCGACTTCGGCCTGCATAATCAGCGGCCCGGCATCCAGTTCTTCGGTGACGAAATGCACGCTGCAACCGTGGCGCGTCTCGCCGGCTTCAATGACGCGGCGGTGCGTGTCCAGCCCCTTGTAGGCCGGCAGCAGCGACGGGTGAATGTTCAGGATGCGCCCGGCAAAGCGGCGGATGAACGCGGCGTCCAGCACCTGCATAAACCCCGCCAGCGCGACCAGGTCGGCGCCGTCGAGGCGCGCCGCCAGCGCCTCGCCGTAGTCCGCGCGCGAGTTGAATTCGCGCACCGCGACGACTTCGGCGGCGACGCCGCGACGCCGCGCCTCGCCGAGGCCGGGCGCGTCTTCACGACTGCTGATGACGCGACCGACGCGCCCGGCAATCGCGCCGCCTGCGGCGGCGTCCATCAGCGCGCATGCGTTGCTGCCCCGGCCCGAAATCAGGATTGCGATGCGCGCCGCGCGCGGCTCAGTCATAGACCACGCACGGCTCTTCCGCGGCCTGCCGCTCGATCTCGCCGATGAGGTGCGCTTTTAGCCCGTGCGCGCGGACATCGCGCACGATGCCGTCGCAGTCGGCGGCGTCGGCCATCAGCGCCATGCCGATGCCGCAGTTGAAAACCCGCAGCATCTCGTCGTCGTCAATCCGCCCCTCGCGCTGCAAGTAGTCGAAAATTTCCGGGCGCGGCCACCGCCTGATGTGGATGCGCGCGCGGTGAAACGGCGGCAGCGCGCGCGGCAGGTTGCCGGTGATGCCGCCGCCGGTGATGTGGGCGAGCGCGCGCACGCGGCTCTGTTCAATCAGCGGCAGCAGCGCCTTGACATAGATTTGCGTCGGCGTCAGCAGCGTCTCGCCGAGCGTCGCGCCGCCGAAACGCATGTCGAGGCGCGCGCCGTTGTTCTCGAGTATCTTGTGCACCAGCGAGTAGCCGTTGGAGTGGACGCCGCTGGACGAGACGCCGATGACGGCCTGGCCCGCGGCCACATTGGCGGCGCCCGGCAGGCGGCCCTTTTCGGCGAGGCCGACGGCGAAGCCGGCAAGGTCGTATTCGCCGCCGCCGTAGCAGCCCGGCATCTCGGCGGTCTCGCCGCCGGCCAGCGCGGCGCCGGCCCGGCGGCAGCCGTCGGCGACGCCGGCGATGACGGCGGTCGCCGTTTCCACCTCAAGCGCGCCGCACGCGAAGTAGTCGAGGAACACGACGGGTTCGCCGCCCTGCGCGAGGATGTCGTTGACGCACATCGCCACCAGGTCCACGCCGACGGTGTCGTGGCGGCCCAGGCGTTGCGCCAGTTTCAGTTTGGTGCCGACGCCGTCGGTCGCCGTCAGCAGCAGCGGCTCGCGGTAGCGCGCCGGCGGCAGTTCAAACAGGCCGGCGAAGCCGCCGACGCCGCCGACGACGCCGTCGCGGCGCGTGCTTTCGCACAGCGGGCGGATGGCCCGCACCAGCGCGTCGGCGGCGTCGAGGTTGACGCCGGCGTCGCGGTAGTTCATTTTGCGCGCGCCGGCGGAGGGTTTTTTGCCGGTCATTTCGCCGGGTTTTGCGTTTGCGCTAAAATGTCCATGTCGCGTTGTCGGCGGGGCCAAACTGCCGTTTTACACTTCCGGCACTTGTTATGCAAGCCAAAACCATCCCCAATTTGATTACCGGCCTGCGCCTCGCGCTGACGCCGGTGCTGGTGCTGCTGCTGCTGAACGGGCATTTTCGCCCGGCGTTCGGCCTGCTGCTGCTGATGGCCTTTTCCGACGCGCTCGACGGGTTTCTGGCGAAACGCCTCGGCTGGCAGAGCCGCATCGGCGAGTTCATTGACCCGCTGGCCGACAAACTGATGCTGGTCGGCGCCTTTGTGTCGCTGTGGTGGGTCGGCCTGCTGCCGGCGTGGCTGACGGCGCTGGTGCTGGGGCGCGACGCGGTCATCGTCGCGGGCGGCGTCGCCTACCATTTCTGCATCGGGCGCTTCAACGCGCGGCCTTCGTATGTCAGCAAGATCAACACATTTTTGCAACTGGTGCTGATTGGCGCCGTTGTTTTCGGGCAATTCGGCGCGCTGCCGGCGTTCGCAACGCCGGGGCTGATCAGCGTGGTGGCGGTTACGACGCTGTGGAGCGGCATCGCCTATATCGTCGTCTGGGGGGTGTCGGCGAGGGATGCGCGGCGCGCCGCCGGCGGTTGATGCAAGCCGAACAACTGCCGATACGCCTGAGCGTCGGCAAGGACAGAACCTTCGGCAACTTCCACACCGGCGACAACGCCGCCGCGGTGGACCGCCTGAAGCGCCTGTGCGACGCCGGCGGCGCCGAGCAGGTCTTTCTGTGGGGCCAGGCGTTCACCGGCAAGAGCCACCTGCTGCAAGCCGTGTGCCGGCGCACCGCGCAGCGCGGGCGGCGCGGCGTTTTCGTGCCGCTGAAGACGCTGCCCGGCGAGGACGCCGGCGTGCTCACCGGCCTTGAAAATGTCGAGATGATTTGCGTTGACGACACGGACGCCGCCGCCGGCGACGCCGCCCGCGAAGAGGCGCTGTTTGATTTGATCAACCGCGCGCGCGCGCGCAACTGCCGCATGGTGTTCGCCGCGCGCGGCAACCCGACGCGCCTGCCGTTTGTGCTGAAGGATTTGTCGTCGCGCCTGGTGTGGGGCGGCGTCTATCGGCTGTCGCCGCTGAGCGACGCCGACAAGCCGCAGGCGCTGAAACTCCACGCCCGCGAGCGCGGCTGCACCGTGCCGGACGATGTCATCCGCTACCTGCTGCACCATCATCCGCGCAACATGGGCTACCTGGCGGACGCCGTCCAGCGCCTCGACCACGCCAGCCTGCGCGACCAGCGCCGCATCACCGTGCCGTTCGCACGCGCGGTGCTGACCGGCGGCGCCTGAACAAGCGCGCCTCAGCGCCGCCCGGCGGCGTTCAGTTTTGCCGTGAGCGTTGCGACGCGCCTGCCGAGCGCCTTGCACAAATCGGCCTCGTCGCCGCTCAGCGGCAGGTGGTCAAAGCCCGCGAAGTGGCTCGGGCCGTACGGCGTGCCGCCGCCGCGCGTGGTTTCAAGCGCCGCCTCGGTACGCGGCAGCCCGCAGATGATCATGCCGTGGTGGAACAGCGGCAGCATCATGGACAGCAGCGTCGTCTCCTGGCCGCCGTGCAAACTGGCGGTGGAAGTGAACACCGCCGCCGGCTTGCCGCTCAGCGCGCCGCTGAACCACAGCGCCGAGGTCTGGTCGAGGAAGTGCTTCAGCGGCGCCGCCATGTTGCCGAAGTGGGTCGGACTGCCGAGTATCAGCGCATCGCAGTTTTCCAGGTCGGCCAGTGTCGCATACGGCGGCCCGTCGTCCGGCCCGCCATCTGATATTTGCGCGGGCGCGGGCGCCGGCAGCGGCGGCACCGTCCGCAGGCGGCTTTCACAGCCCTCCACAGCATCGGCGCCGCGCGCGATGATGCGCGCCATTTCGGCGACAGCGCCGGTGGAACTGTAATAGAGAATCAATATGTTGTTGTCGGGCATGGTAATATTCAGCGTTGTGCCGGCCATCCCGTTCCCGGCGGGGCGGTTCGACGGCAGTTGAGGATTTCGGAATTGAATCGTGCCAATCTACGAATACGAGTGTAGCCTTTGTGGGCACCGGCTGGAAGTGTTGCAGGGAATCAGCGAGCCGTTGCTGACGGATTGCCCCTCCTGCCGCCGCGCCGGGCTGAAGAAACTGATGTCCGCCGCCGGTTTCAGGCTGTCCGGCGGCGGCTGGTACGAGACCGACTTCAAGACCGGCAGCAAGCGCAATCTGGCGGCGGACGCCTCTTCCGGCGCCGACGGCGCGGCCAAACCGGCGGGCGCCGGCAAGGACGGCGCCGCGCCGGGCCAGTCGGGCAAGCCCGCCGCGCCGGGCAAGGCCGGCAAGGTTGGCACGGCTGGCACGGCTGACAAAGGGGCGAAGCCGGCGGGCGCGCAGCCATCGTCCGGCGGCGACGGCTGACCTGCGCGGCGTTTCACTGCCCATGCGAACCCATTATTGCGGCGAGGTGGACGAGGCGCTCGTCGGCCAGCGCGTGGTGGTCTGCGGCTGGGCCAACCGCCGCCGCGACCACGGCGGCGTTATCTTCATTGACTTGCGCGACCGCGCCGGGCTGCTGCAAGTCGTCGCCGACCCGGAACGCCCGCAGGTGTTTGCGCTGGCCGAGCGCGTGCGCAACGAGTTCGTGCTGAAAGTGACCGGGCAGGTGCGCTTGCGCCCGGAGGAAACCGCCAATCCGGATCTCGCCACCGGGCGGGTCGAGGTCGTCTGCGAGACGCTGGAGGTGCTGAACGAGTCGGCGACGCCGCCGTTTCAGATGGACGAGGACGATGTCAACGAGGAGATTCGGCTGCGCTACCGCTATGTGGACCTGCGCAAGCCGCGGATGCTGTCGCGCCTGACGACGCGCGCCGCCGTCGCCCGCGCGCTGCGCGAATTTCTCGACGCCGGCGGCTTTATCGAGACCGAGACGCCGATGCTGACGCGCGCCACGCCTGAGGGCGCGCGCGATTACCTGGTGCCGAGCCGCACGCAGCCGCATGCGTTCTTTGCGCTGCCGCAGTCGCCGCAGTTGTTCAAGCAGTTGCTGATGATGGGCGGCCTCGACCGCTACTACCAGATTACGCGGTGCTTCCGCGACGAAGACCTGCGCGCCGACCGCCAGCCGGAGTTCACCCAGCTGGACATCGAGACCTCGTTCATGGACGAGGCCGGCGTCACCGCGCTGATGGAGGAGATGCTGAGACAGTTGTTCCGGAAGATTCTCGGCGCCGAATTGCCCGACCCTTTTCCGCGCATCACCTGCGCCGAGGCGCTGGCGCGTTACGGCACCGACCGCCCCGATCTGCGTATTCCGCTGGAGTTGACGGAGTTGACCGAACTGATGCGCGGCGTCGAGTTCAAGGTGTTCGCAGGCCCCGCCAACGACGCCGACGGCCGGGTCGCGGCGCTGCGCGTGCCGGGCGGCGCGCGCCTGACGCGCAAGGAGATTGACGACTACACCGATTATGTCGGGCGCTACGGCGCGAAGGGGCTTGCCTGGATCAAGTGCGCGGAACCGGCGCGCGGGCGCGACGGATTGCAGTCGCCGATTCTGAAGTTTCTGCCCGACGATGTCATCGCCGGCGTGACGGAAAAAACCGGCGCCGCCGGGGGTGATTTGCTGTTCTTCGGCGCCGGGCGGCGCGACATCGTCAACGATACGCTGGCGGCGCTGCGCGTGCGCGTGGGCCGCGACCTCGGCCTTGCGGCGGCGGGCTGGCGGCCGGTGTGGGTCGTGGATTTCCCGATGTTTGAATGGGACCGGCGCGACAAGCGCTGGCTGTCGCCGCACCATCCGTTCACGGCGCCGCGCACCGACGACCCGGCGCAACTGCTGGATGACCCGGGCGGCTGCCTGTCGCGCGCCTATGATGTCGTTGTCAACGGCGTCGAGTTGGGCGGCGGCTCGATTCGCATCCACAAACGGGAAATGCAGCAGGCCGTTTTCGAGGTGCTGGGCATCACGCGGCGCGAAGCCGGGGAAAAGTTCGGGTTTTTCCTGCGCGCGCTGGAATACGGCTGCCCGCCGCACGGCGGCATCGCCTTCGGCTTCGACCGGATGGTGATGCTGATGACGGACGGCGAATCCATCCGCGATGTGATGGCTTTTCCGAAAACGCAGACCGCTTCGTGCCCGCTGACCGGGGCGCCGTCGCCGGCGTCGCCGGGGCAGTTGGGCGAGTTGCGCCTGAAACTCGACCGGCAGACCTGAAGATGGCCGCAGACAGCGCACCCCCCGGCGCCGCTCCGGCAATCACCGTGCTGATGCCGGTGTTCAACGGCGGGCGTTTCATCGGCGAGGCGATTGAATCCATCCTCGGCCAGACTTTCACCGATTTCGAGTTGCTCGTCATCAACGACGGCTCGACCGACGACTCGTTGGCCGTGATCGGGGAATACGCGGCGCGCGACCGGCGCATCCGCGTGGTTTCAAGGGAAAACAGGGGGCTGGTCGCGACGCTGAACGAGGGCCTCGGCCTGGCGCGCGGCGCCTACCTCGCGCGCATGGACTGCGACGACATCAGTTTGCCCGCGCGCCTGCGGCGGCAGTATGACTTCATGCGCGCCCACCCGCAATACATTCTGTGCGGAAGCAATTCCTTCATCGTCAACCGCAGCGGCCGCCTGATCAAGAAGTGGGGCGTTCCGATTCAGGGGCCGGACGATTTCCGCCGGTTCTGCTGTTTTTCGACGCCGTTCGTTCATTCCAGCGCGTTCCTGGACCTTGGCCGCCTGCGCGCCGAGGGTTTCCAATACGATGCGCGCTACTCGTGCGCCGAGGACTTTGCGCTGTGGGGGCGCATCTCGAGGCGCCATGCCTGCACCGTGCTGGACGATTACCTGGTGGCGTGGCGCGATCACCGGGAGGGCATCTGCCGCAGCCGGCGCGACCGGCAGATGCTGGACATTGCCGACCTCGTCGAGAAAAACATCGCCGATGAATGGCCGGATGTCGCCGTTGCCAACGGCGTTTTCCTCAATCTGCTGCGGGATGATGAAAGTACCGCGGCGCTGGACGAAGCCGCCCGGCTGTCCAATGAATTGATTGCGCTGCTGGAACACCTGCCGGAGAAGTCGCGCGAAGCGGTGCGCCCCGCCCTTGCCGTTTTTCTGAACAGGGTGGTTGTCGAGATCGCCTATATCCACGGACTCGACCGGGCGAGGTATTTCCACAGGCAGTTGGCCTACAACGGCAGGCTCGGGCTGCGCTCCTGGTGCCTGATGATGTTCCCGCGCTGGTTCCCCGATTCGCTGGTGTTCCGGCTGGAAGACATCGCCGAATTCCTCTTTCGGGAAGTGACGGTTCTCCGGGGCGGGGGTGGTGGCCGGCCTCAGGGCTTGTAGGAAATAAACCCCTTGATTCTGCCGGCGATGGCCGCCGCGTAACGCAGCGCGCTCCTCGGCCTGAGCCGCAGCAGTTCCGCAACCAGCCCCGCCATCGGGCGCAGCAGCGACAGCACGGAATAATACAGCGCCCACCACGGCTTTGCGCGCCCGTGTTTCCTGAGCATCGCGCCGCGCCCGACGCCGTAAGCGTAGTGTTTGCGCGCCCACTGTTTGAGCGGCGCCTTGCGGGCGTCCACCTCCGGGTGGCGCACCCGGAAAGCCGGGCTGTAGAGAACCTGCTTGTTTCGTTTGAGCAGTTGCAGCACCAGGTCGCTGTCTTCGCTGCCGCCGTATTTTGCCCCGACCCCCAGTTGTTCATCAAGCAGCCCCACTTCCAGCATGTCTTTGCGCCGGACGATCATGGACGCCAGCAGGCAGCAGTCGAAGTAGCGGAAGGTGACCGGTCTTTCCGTCGCGCCCATGTACCTTGAATAAGGCCGCTTGCCGTCCTGGAACGCCATCATGCCGCAGATGCAGGCATGGTCGGGGTGGCGCCGGGTGAGTTCATCGGCGATGGAAAGGCTGTCTTTCTCCAGTGTGGCGTCGTCATCCACAAACAGCAGGTAATCTCCCTGCGCGCTGCGGGCCGCGTGGTTGCGCGCCGCCGCCCCTCCCCTTCTGTCCATCGGCAGGTAGCGGTAGCCGCCGCGGCGCGGCGGGGTGATTTCCTGTTTGGGCTGCGATTGATCCGCGATGACGGTTTCAAAGGGCTCCCGGTAGTCGAGGTCGTTGATCGAGGCGATGAGTTCGCTGACAATCGGGTAACGGTCGCAAGTGGGTATAATGATGGAGAACTTCATTGCGGGCGGAGTCGGGGTTGCAGAGTATAAACCCTTCGCCCCGCCTGCACCACACCGGATGCAGCCGTTTCCGGGCGAAGACGGGAGAGGTGGCTGAGTGGCTGAAGGCGGCGGTCTTGAAAACCGTTGACCGTTCTGCGGTCCGGGGGTTCGAATCCCTCCCTCTCCGCCGCTCCCCGCGCCGCGCCCGTGTCCGGGCGGGTTGCGCGGTTGCATTGGCGCCGCGTTTTTTCGACAATAGCGCGATGCGCAACCTTTCCCACCGGCGCCGGCGATGACGCGCCACAAGCGCCCCGAATCCGTGCTCGTCCTGGTGTACGCAAAATCCGGCGAAGTGCTGCTGCTGAGGCGGAAAAAGCCCGGTCACTTCTGGCAGTCGGTGGCCGGCAGCCTCGAGTGGGGCGAACAGCCGCGCCCCTGCGCGCTGCGCGAACTGCGCGAGGAGACCGGCCTGCCCGGAACCGGCCTGACGGACTGCGGCACCGTCAACCGCTACCTGCTGTACCCGCTGTGGCGCCACCGCTACGCGCCCGGCGTCATCGAGAACACCGAGCATGTCTTCCGGCTGGAACTGGAGCGCCCGTGCGAGGTGCGCCTTGACGAACGCGAGCACGGCGAGTACCGGTGGCTCGGCGGCGCGCGCGCCGCGGCGATGGTCAGTTCGCACACGAACCGCGCGGCGATTGAGCGCTGGGTCAACGAACGGCGCGGCGGGGCGGGCGATGGCCGGGCATAGCAAGTGGGCGAACATACAGCACCGCAAGAAGGCGCAGGACACCAAACGCGGCAAACTGTTCACGAAACTGATACGCGAGATCACCGTCGCCGCGCGCCTCGGCGGCGGCGACCCCGCCGCCAACCCGCGCCTGCGCCTCGCCGTTGACAAGGCCGTCGCCGCCAACATCGGCAAGGACAATGTGCGCCGCTCGATTCAGCGCGGCACCGGCGAGATCGAGGGCGCGGTCTATGAAAACATCACCTACGAGGGTTACGGCGCCGGCGGCGCCGCCGTGCTCGTCGAGTGCGCGACCGACAACCGCAACCGCACCGTCGCCGAAGTTCGCCACACCTTCGGGCGCCACGGCGGCAACCTCGGCACCGCGGGTTCGGTCGCGTGGCTGTTCGAGCAGAAGGGCGTGCTGTCGTGGGCGCCGGGCTGCGACGAGGACGCCATCATCGAGGCCGGCATCGAGGCCGGCGTCGAGGACGCCGAGTCGGACGCCGGCGGCCTGCGGCTGACGGTGGACCCGAAACGCCTGCTCGATGCGCGCGAGGCGATGCGGCGCGCCGGGCTTGCGCCGCATGACAGCGGCATCGAGATGACGCCCGCCAGTTTTGTGTCGCCCGCGCGCGGCGACGCCGACAAACTGCTGCGCCTGCTGGACGCGCTCGACGCGCTCGATGATGTGCAAAATGTCTATTGCAACGCCGATTTCCCCGACGAATGCCTGTAATGCGCGGCCTTTCTGCGCGCCGCCGGGTATAATGCGGCGGCCCATGTGGATGCCAGCCAACACGCCAACCGCTTTCCCGCCGCACGGCGCGCGATGAAGCGCATACTCGGCATAGACCCCGGTTTTCGCCACACCGGTTATTCCGTCATTGAAAGCAACGGCCGCGCGCACCGCCACATCGCCGGCGGCGTCATCAACATCTCCGACTTGCCGCCGCACGAGCGGCTCGGCGCCATCTTCGACGGCGTGCTCCGGGTCATCGAGACGCACAAGCCGCGCGAGACGGCGGTGGAGGAAGTCTTTCTGGCGAAGAACGCCGCCGTCGCGCTGAAACTCGGCCAGGCGCGCGGCGCCGCGATTTGCGCGGCGGTCAAGGCCGGGCTGCCGGTGCACGAGTACAGCGCGAAATTCATCAAGAAGGCGGTGACCGGCGGCGGCGCGGCGGACAAGCGCCAGGTTCAGTACATGGTCTGCCGCCTGCTCGGCATCGCCGAACGCGAGCGTTCCGACGAGTCGGACGCGCTGGCCGCGGCGCTGTGCCACGCCTTTGTGTCGCATGTCCGGCGGCCCGCCGCGGAGGCCGTGCAATGATCGCGCGCCTGTGCGGCACGCTGATTGTCAAAAGGCCGCCGCACCTGCTGATTGATGTCGGCGGCGTCGGCTACGAATTGCAGGCGCCGATGTGCACCTTCTACGCGCTGCCCGAGGCCGGCGCCGAGGTGACCGTGCTGACGCACCTGCTGGTGCGCGACGACGCCCACATCCTCTACGCCTTCGCCGGCGAATACGACCGCGCGCTGTTCCGCGAGGTGCTGAAGGTCAGCGGCATCGGCGCCAAGACCGCGCTGGCGATTCTGTCGGGCATGGAGCCCGGCGCCTTCCGCGAGTGCGTCGAGGCCGGCGACGCCGAGGCGCTGGCGCGGCTGCCCGGCATCGGGCGCAAGACCGCCGAGCGCCTGATTGTCGAGATGAAAAACCGCTTTGACGACGAATTCTGGCAGGCCGCGGCGCGCGGCCCGTCGGCGCGCGGCGACGGCGTGCGCGACGCGCGCGAGGCGCTGGTGGCGCTGGGCTACCGGCCCGCCGACGCGAAGCGCATGGTCAAGGCCGTCGAAACCGCCGGCAGGGACACCGAGCAGATTATCCGCGACGCGCTGAAATCGGCCTGACGGCGCGCCGGCCAGCGCCGGAACCCGCCCGGCGAACACCCCGAAGCCCCTTGCACGGCGGCAAAATGGCACTGCCACAAGTCGTTGAACGGATAGTTGAATTGACAGGGAAAAGGGCGTGGTATAGATTGCGGATACAAGCCCGCAGGTGCGTTTTTCGGGGCGGTTGCGGGCAATACAGGAGGAAGGGGCGCAGTGTGCGTGGTGTGCACAGTGTCAATCGTCAATCAGACGGCGTCAGCGTTTTTTTCGGCGCCGGATTAATCCGCAATTCAAGTGGAAGGAGGAAAAGAAATGGATGTTGGCGCGAAAACGGGATTCGAGATTCCGCTGTTCAATGAGGTCGCGGCGATTTATATCGGCTGCGGCCTGACCAGCCCGGAGGCGGATCCGAAATTCAAGGCCGCGCTGGAAGATTGCCTGCCCCGCCTTGAGAAAGTTGATGTGGTGTACAAGCAAAACACCGCGAATGAAGTGAATATCGTGGTGCCGAGCTTTCCGCAGTATGACGGCGAATTACAGCGGTTGACCGAGCAGCAGATAGAAAAAATAACCGGCGGCGCTTTTGAAATCGTCGGTATCGTCGGTATCGTCGGCGGCATCGGCGTCATGCTGATTGGCGCGGGCGGCGTGACCGCTGTCGGCGCCACCGGCTCGGTCGCGAGCGTCATGCTTTTTGGCACTGTCATCGGAGTGAATGCAGCCGCTGTTGCGGCGGGCGCCGCTGCCGTCGGCCTGGCCGCCGGCGCCGGCATCGTGGCCGCCGCGGTGGTTTCGACCGCAGTCGGTCTCGGCATCGCCGCCGGCGCGGGCGCCTTCAACTCCGGGCCTGTCAGCGTCGGACACGCCAGTTAGGTTCGGCCAACCTTCTTTCGGGCGGGAGGCCGCAAGCCGCCTCCCGCCTGCCGCCGCCGGGCGCATCGTGCCGGGCATATAATAGGGGGCTTATGTCCCCGCCAGCCAACCCCCTGCTCGACGCCGAGCGAGTTGCCGAAGAGGTTTCCCTCGACGGCGAGATTCGCCCGCGCAGGCTCGGCGATTACATCGGCCAGGCCGCGGTCAAGGAGCAGATGGAGATTTTCATCACCGCCGCGCGCGAACGCGGCGACGCGCTCGACCATGTGCTGATATTCGGCCCGCCCGGCCTCGGCAAGACGACGCTGGCGCACATCGTCGCCAACGAGATGGGCGTTGAAATGCGCCAGACCGCCGGGCCGATACTCGAGAAGGCCGGCGACCTCGCGGCGATGCTGACCAACCTCGAACCGCGCGATGTGCTGTTCATTGACGAGATACACCGGCTGCCGCCGGCGGTCGAGGAGATACTCTACCCGGCGATGGAGGACTTCCAGCTCGACATCGTGCTCGGCGAGGGGCCGGCGGCGCGCTCGATCAAACTGGATTTGCCGCCGTTCACGCTGGTCGGCGCGACGACGCGCGCCGGCCTGCTGACATCGCCGCTGCGCGACCGTTTCGGCATCGTGCAGCGCCTTGAGTTTTACAGCACGCAGGAACTGGCCGCCATCGTCTCGCGCAGCGCCGGCATTCTCGGCGTTTCGGCGGCGGACGACGGCGCGCTCGAGATTGCGCGCCGCTCGCGCGGCACGCCGCGCGTCGCCAACCGCCTGCTGCGGCGGGTGCGCGATTACGCGCAGGTCAGGTCCGACGGCGCCGTCAGCCGCGAAGTCGCCGACCGCGCGCTCGACCTGCTCGAGGTGGACGCGCACGGCTTTGATGTGATGGACCGCAAACTGCTGCTGGCGCTGATCGAGAAATTCGGCGGCGGCCCGGTCGGCATTGACAGCCTGGCGGCGGCGGTCGGCGAGGAGCGCGGCACCATCGAGGATGTCATCGAGCCGTTCCTGATTCAGAGCGGGTTTCTGACGAGGACGGCGCGCGGGCGCCTGGCGACGGCGGCGGCGTACCGGCACTTCGGGCTGGAGCCTTCCGGCGCGGGCCGCGCCGCCGCGCCGGACTTGCTGTCTTGAGCGTCTTTTCCCGGCGGCGTGTCACGGCGGTGCGTGCCCCGGTGCGTCTCCCGGCATGCCCCGCAGTATGTTCCCATCTATGCCCATCTGTGCAATATGCGTTAGAATTGCGGCTTTAGAGGGAGCACAGGATGGGATCCGATTTCAACTTTTTCTCGCTGGTCGTCGAGGCGACCTTTGTCGTGCAGATGGTCATGCTGCTGCTGGTGGCCGCCTCGGTGATGAGTTGGACGCACATCATCGGCAAGTGGCGCGAATTCAAGCAGGTGCGGCGCCGCGCCGATGACTTCGAGGAGCGCTTCTGGTCGGGCGTGGATTTGTCGCAGTTGTACGCCGAACTGGGGGAGGGGCGGCAAAGCGGCATGGCGGCGATTTTTCAGAGCGGCTTCAAGGAATACGCGCGCCTGCACAAGCAGGGCGCGCTGTCGCCGGCGGCGATTGCCGACACCGCGGTGCGCTCGATGAAGGTGGCGCTGTCGAGGGAAGTGGACAGTCTCGGCAAGCACCTGAACTTTCTCGCCGTCATCGGCTCGACATCGCCGTATGTCGGTCTTTTCGGAACGGTGTGGGGCATCATGCACGCCTTTCTGGCGCTGCGCGATGTGCAGCAGGCGACGCTGTCGCTGGTCGCGCCCGGCATCGCCGAGGCGCTGGTGGCGACGGCGATGGGGCTGTTTGCCGCGATTCCGGCGACCATCGCCTTCAATCGTTTCAGCGACAGCACCAACCGGCAGTTGATGCGCTACGACAACTTCATCGAGGAATTCACGGCCATCCTGCACAAGCAGGTCCACCGCAGCGGCGGCCCGTCCGAGGGGGGTGTCGGCGATGATTGACTATCCGGGCGCGCAGCGCTTCAAGCCGATGTCCGAAATCAACATCGTGCCCTATGTGGATGTGATGCTGGTGCTGCTGGTCATCTTCATGGTGACGGTGCCGCTGATTCAGCAGGGCGTCGAGATTGACCTGCCGGAGGCCTCCGCCGAGGCGCTCGCCGACCACCCCGAGACCGAGCCGCTGATTGTCTCGGTGGACCGGCACGGGCGGTTTTTCATCAACCGCGGCGAATACGCCAACCGCCCGATTTCCGCCGCCGTGCTGACGCAGCAGATTCAGATCATCGTCGCGGCGACGGCCGGTTCGCCGGTTTATGTGCGCGGCGACCGCAACACCGATTACGGTCATGTGATGACGGCGATGATCCTGCTGCAACGCGCCGGCGCCGGCCAGATCGGCCTGGTGACGCAGCCGCCCGGCAGGTAGGTTTCCCGGTGGACGCGCGTTCCCGGCTGAAGTCATCGGCGGTCATTTCCTGCGCGCTGCACGTGCTGGTTTTCTCGCTGACCGCGTTCGGTTTCGCGTCGTGCACCGGGCCGGTCTTGCAGGGCCGCGAGGCGCAGCCGCAAATCATCGAGGCGACCGCGGTCCATCCGAAGGAAATCGAGCAATACTACGAGCGCCGCAGCCTGGAGCGGCGGCAGGCGCTTGAGCGCGAAAAACGCGCGCAGCGGAAACAGATGGAGGCCGAGCGCAGCCGCGCCGACGCCCTCAGGAAAAAGAAGCGGGAATCGCTGCAACTTGAAAAAGCCCGGCAGGAGCGCCGGCAGGCGCTTTTGCAGGAGCGCGAGCGCAAGGCAGAGGAAGCGCGCCGCCTGAAAGAGAAACTCCGGCGCCAGGAAGCCGAGCGCAAAAAGCGCGAGGCCGAACAGCGCCTGCGCGCCGAGCAGGAACGCGAACGCGAGCGCAAGCGCAAGGCCGAGGAAGCGCGCCTGAAAAAAGAGCGCGAAGCCGAGCAGCGGCGCAAGCGCGCGGCGGAAGAGGCGAAGCGCCTGGCCGAAGAGGATCGGCAACTGAAAATGCGAAAGCGCCAGCGCGCGCTGTGGACGCGCCAGTATGTCGGCCTGCTGCGCGACAGCATCGAGCGCCAGTGGAAGAAGCCGCCGAGCAGCGTCAAGGGCGGCGACTGCGTGCTGAAAGTGCGCCAAAGCCCCGCCGGCGAAGTGCTGGATTTGAACATCGTCAGTTGCGACGGCGACCGGCTGTTCATGCGCTCGGTCGAGGAGGCGGTGTGGAAGGCGAGTCCGCTGCCGCCGCCGCCGTCGCCGGATGTGTTCGACGCCGATGTGGAACTGACTTTTCGGCAGAAATACTGATGACAGGAAACGCATGACAGGAAAGGCCCCCCTGGCGGGCGCGCTGCTGCTTGCGCTGCTGCCCGCCGCCGCGCAGGCCGAACTGAAGGTCGAGATTACCGGCGGCGTCGAGGGCGGCATCCCGATGGCGGTGCTGCCCTTCGACAACGAACCGCGCGACATCAAGCGCACCTACAGCACGATCATCGCGTCCGACCTCGCTTACAGCGGCCTGTTCAGCCTGCTGCCGGCGGAGGAAGTGGCCTCGCTGGTGCGCCGCCCGACGGACGCCGAACATTACCGCGGCTGGGCCGGTGCCGGCGTCGAGAAGATGGTCGTCGGCAGGGTGATGAGCGGCGGCGATTTGCAAATCGCGCTGTTTGACATTGTAAAGAGGCGCAAACTGGTTGAACTGGAGTTTCCGGTCGCGTCGCGCAAGCCGAGCGATGTCGCGCATTACGCCAGCGACCTGATCTACGAGGAACTGACCGGCGTGCCCGGAATCTTCAGCACCCGCCTGGCGTTTGTCAGTTCCGAGAAGGCCGGCATCCGGTCGCGGCGCTTCCACCTGACCGTGGCCGACGCCGACGGCGGCAACAGCGTGCAGATTTTCACTTCCTCCGAACCCATCATGTCGCCGTGCTGGTCGCCGGACTACCGGCGCCTCGCCTATGTGTCGTACGAAAACGGCGTGCCGGAGATTTTCATCCAGGTGCTCGGCAGCGGCCAGCGCACCAACCTGTCCGCCGCCATTGGCCGGGGCAATTCGCCCGACTGGTCGGACGACGGCGGGCGGCTCGCCTTTGTGTCGTCGCGCGACGGCAACCCGGAGGTGTATGTCTATCACTTCAACGGCAACCGGATTGAGCGCATCACCGAGAACCTGGCGATTGACACCGAGCCGGCGTGGGCGCCGGACGGCTCGCTGCTGTTCACTTCCGACCGCAGCGGCTCGCCGCAGGTGTACCGGCTGGACGCGCATGGCCGCGACCCGGTGCGCCTGACCTTCAAGGGCGGTTACAACTCGGACGCGGATGTTTCCCCGCGCGGCGACAAGATTGCCTGGGTCAGCCAGCGTCCGCAGGGTTTCTCGGTCGTCGTGCGCGACTGGCCCGACGGCGACGAACTGGAATTGAGCCTCGGCCTGATTGACGAGAGGCCGCGTTTCGCCCCGAACGGACAGTTGCTGAGCTACTTGACCAACCAGGGCGGGCACGCGGCGCTCGGCCTGCTGACGGTGGACGGCGTGTTCGGCAAACTGATTCTGGTGGACGCCGGCAAAATCCGCGGCGTCGCCTGGTCGCCGCTGGTGCGCTGACATGCGGCGGTTTGTTGCGGCGGTCATCTTGTTCGCGGTGCTTCCGGCGGCGGCGCAGCGCGACACCCCGGAAAACCAGTTGCTGATTGAGTTGCTCGACAAGGTCGAGCGCTTGCAGACCGAGTTGAACGAGTTGCGCGACCGCAACGACCGCCTGCAACACGAACTGGAGAAATTGAAGAGGGAATTCAACGGCGCCGCCGCGCCTGCGCCGGAAACCGGCGCGCCGGACGCGGCGCCATCGCCGGACGCCGCGCCGCTGGACACTGCGTCGCCGCAACGGGCTACGCCGCCGGGCGCTGTGTCGCCGGACACTGCCCCGCCGGGCATTGCGCCGCCGCCGGATGTCGCGCCGCCTGACACTGCATCGCCACCGGACGCCGCGCCATCACCGGATACCGCGCCGCCGCAACGCGCCGCGCCGCCGCCGGACACCACGCCATCGGACACCACGCCATCGGACGCCGCGCCGTCGCCGCCCGTGCGCCGGGATCAGCCGCCGGTGCACGGCGAGGAGGAGTACCGCAGGTATCGCGCCGCGTGGAGCGCGCTGAACGACAAGGATTATGTGCGCCTGCGCGAGGGCTTCGGTGAATTCCTGGAGCGCTATCCGCACGGCAAATACGCGGCCAGCGCGAAGTACTGGATCGGCGAATCGTGGTACGCGCAGCGCGATTTCGGCAAGGCCGAGACCGCTTTCAGGCGCGTCGTCGAAGAGCACGCCGACCACCAGAAAAGCGAGGACGCCTCGGTCAAGATTGCGATCATCCGGATGGAGCGCGGCGAGCACGACGCCGCCCGCGAAATTCTCGACAGCCTCGCCGAATCCGCGACGCAGAGGTCCGTCCGCGATTTGGCGCGCAAGAAACTCAAACTGCTGAAAAAGCGATGACGCCGACGCCGCCGGGCGGCTCCGCCGCAACCCCGGAGGCGGCCCCGAACGCGCCTTCAAACACGCCTCCGGACACGGCCTCAAATGCAGTCCCGGACACAACGCCGGACAAAGCCCCGAACAGGCCCCCGGACACGCCGCCGGCGGACAGGCGCAACGCACTCAGAATCACCGAATTGTTTCACTCGCTGCAGGGTGAATCGCTGACGGCCGGCGTGCCGACCGTTTTTGTGCGCCTGACCGGCTGCCCGCTGCGCTGTCATTATTGCGACACGGCCTACGCCTTCAGCGGCGGCCACTGGATGGACATCGCCGACATCCTCGAACAGGTCGGGCGCCACGGCGCCGATTATGTGACGGTGACCGGCGGCGAGCCGCTCGCGCAGAAGCGCTGCCCGCGGTTGCTGGCCGCGCTGTGCGACGCCGGTTACCGGGTTTCGCTCGAGACCGCGGGCGCGCACGACATCGCCGTCGTGGACCCGCGCGTCGTCATTGTCATGGACATCAAGACGCCTGGTTCCGGCGAGGACGGGCGCAACCGCTACGGCAACATCGCGCGTCTGCGCGGCGGCGACCAGGTCAAGTTCGTCATCTGCGACCGCGCCGACTACGAATGGGCGAAGCGCAAACTGGACGAGCACCGCCTGGACGAACGCTGCTGCGTGCTGTTTTCGCCGAGTTGCGGCGAGCAGGACGCCGCCGAACTGGCCGGCTGGATACTGCAAGACCGCCTGCGCGTGCGCCTGCAACTGCAACTCCACAAGATACTGTGGGGCGGGGAGCGCGGGCGTTGACCGGCGCCGCCGAACGCCGCGCGGTGGTGCTGCTGTCGGGCGGGCTGGATTCGGCGACGACGCTCGCCATCGCCGCGCGCGACGGCTGCCGCTGTTTCGCGCTGAGTTTCGCCTACGGCCAGCGCAACGCCGCCGAGATTGGCGCGGCGCGCCGCGTCGCCGCCGCCGTCGGCGCCGCCGAACACCGCTGCTTCACGCTCGACCTCGCCGCCATCGCCGACTCGGCGCTGACCGACCCGTCGGCGCCGCTGCCGGCAAACGGCGGCGGCGGCATTCCGCCGACCTATGTGCCGGCGCGCAACACGGTGTTTCTGGCGCTGGCGCTGGCGTGGGCGGAAACGCTGGGCGCGCGCAGCATTTATCTCGGCGTCAACGCGGTGGATTACCCGGGCTACCCCGATTGCAGGCCGCGCTTCATTGAATCCTTCGAGAAAACCGCCAACCTGGCGACGCGCGCCGGCGTCGAGGGCGGCGGTTTTCGCATCGTAACGCCGCTGATTGCGCTGACCAAGGCCGGCATCATATCGCGCGGCGTTGCCCTCGGGCTGGATTACTCGCTGACGGTTTCGTGCTACCGCGCCGACGAACGGGGCCGCGCCTGCGGCGAATGCGACGCCTGCCGTTTCCGCCGCCGCGGCTTCGAGGAGGCCGGTGTGCCCGACCCGACCGCCTACCGCCCCGGCAGCGTTTATAATTGACCGCGTACTTCCGGGTTTCCGGTTTTTCAGATTTCGCAAGGCGGGTGCAAACATGGAATTATTGCTTCTTCAACAAATTTTGCTGGCGGGCTTTGTCATCGCGCTGGTGCTGGGCGCGGTGACCTGCAAGACCAGTTTCTGCACGATGGGTGCGGTGTCGGACATCGTCAACATCGGCGACAGCGGGCGCATGCGCGCGTGGCTGTGCGCGATGGCGACGGCGGTCATCGGCGTCGCGCTGATTGACGGCTTTGCCGGCGCCGACCTGTCGCTCGCCGACGACGGCGCCACCGGCAAGCCGCCGTACGGCACGCCGGTGTTCGTCTGGCCGCGCTACATTCTCGGCGGCCTGCTGTTCGGCGTCGGCATGACGCTGGCCTCGGGCTGCGGCAACAAGACGCTGGTGCGAATCGGCGGCGGCAACCTGAAGTCGGTCGTCGTTTTTCTGGTGATGGGCGCCGGCGCCTACCTGATGATCTACACCAACTTCGGCTACCACCTGTTTTTGCGGTGGATGCCGTCGCTGGACTTCTCCGCCTGGGGCCTCGCCAGCCAGGGCGTGGATGAACTGGTCGGGCATCCGCTCGGCATCGCCGGCCCGGCGTGGAGCCGGATAACGGCGCTGATCATCGGCGCCGCGGTGCTGGCGTGGGTTTTCCGGTCGCGCGACTTCCGCGCCAGCCTTGACAATCAACTGGGCGGCTTTGTCGTCGGCGCGGCGGTGGTCGGCGCGTGGTACCTGACGGCGGGGCCGGCGGGCCGCAGCCTGCTCGATGAAATCGCGTTTCTCGACGAAATTCCGTACGACGCCGGCGCCCAGTCTTTCACCTTCGTCAAGCCGAGCGCCCATCTGTATTACTACATTCAGGAGGGCTTTGCGTCCAACCTGCTGACCTTCGCGCTGGTCGCCGCGTTCGGCGTTGTCGCGGGTTCGTTTCTCTACTCGGTGGTTTCCGGCAACTTCCGCATCGAGTGGTTCGCCGGCGGCGGCGACCTCGCGCGCCACCTGATTGGCGGCTTTCTGATGGGCGTCGGTGGCGTGCTGTCGCTCGGCTGCACCTTCGGCCAGGCGATTACCGGCGCCTCGACGCTGGCGCTCGGCTCCTTCATCACCTTCGCCGCGATTGTGCTGGGCGCGGCGCTGACGATGAAGGTGCAGTACTACAAGATGGTGTACGAGGACGACGCGACTTTTGCCGGCGCGCTGGTCGCGTCGCTGGCCGACTTGCGCCTGGCGCCCGCCGCCTGGCGCAAACTCGACCGCGTCTGAGGCGCGCCGCGCCGCCCGCGCGCGGCTACTGCCCGAACAGGTATTTGACGGTGAACAGCGCCGACCAGTAGTCGATGCCGGCGAACTTCGTGCGGTTGGTCAGGTTCGGCTCGTCAGTGTGTTCGTCGTAGCGGTTGGTGTCCGAGAAGTCGTCGAGGTCGGTGTACGAGACCTTCAGGCCGACCAGAAACCTGCGGTTGACGCGGTAGTCCGCGCCGGCGTGCAACTGCCACGCGTACACCGTGTCTTCCATGTCCGTGTCCTGCACAACCCGGCGGCGGTTTGTCGGGCGGTGACTGTCAACAAAGACCGAGATGTAGCGCACATCCGTCACCTTGACATCGGCCCTGCCGATGCCGGCCCCGACATAGGGAATGAAGTCGCCGTAACCGGGGAAGTCGTAATAGACATTGGCGAACAGCGAGCGGGTTTCTATCCTGCCGACGCCGCTGGTCTCGGATTCCTGCGCCGAACTGGGCAGCCGGCAGTCGGTGCCCAGAAAGCACGCCGGCGAACCGTCGCTCAGCGAAGAGCTCCTGAAACGGTGCGTGGCGTCGTTGCGGGCGTGGTTGGCGTTGATCTCCAGCCGGAATTGATTCCACATCCAGCCGGCGGACAGGCCGAATTGCAGCCCGGTGTCGGTGTCCACCTCGTATTCCCAGCGGTAGCCGGGTTCGCCGCCCGGGAAGCCCGTTTCGCAGCCGGTGAAATAACAACTCATTTCCTGGTTGCGCCCCTGCTGGCGGAAATCCGCCCGCCAGACGAGGCCGGCGTCGCCGCCGACATAAAATCCCGAACGCGCCGCCTGCCCGCTTGCGGGCGCCGCCGCGCAGGCCAGCAGCCCGGCAAGCAGCAGCGCCGCCGTGCCGCGAAATGAAATGTTGCAATATGTCATGAAGGTTTCCTTTGTGTTGGGTCGGTTATAATTCGCATCAGGCGAATCGCCGCAGCCAATGATACTACGCGACCGTGACTGAATCCATCTCTTTTCTCGAAAGCATTGAGCAGTTGGTGCTGTCGGCGGCGGTTTATCTGCTGATTGCGTTTTTTGCGCTGCTGCTGCTGGCCCTCGTCACCGTCGCCGTCCTCTACATCGTGGATGTGGTGCAGATGAAGAACGCGATTCACCGCAACTATCCGGTCATCGGCCACTTCAGGGAACTGTTCGAGCACCTGGGGGAATTCTTCAGGCAGTATTTCTTCGCGATGGACCGCGAGGAACTGCCGTTCAACCGCGCCCCGCTGAAAGGGGCTGAAAGGGGCGCTCAGCGCTTCGAGTACTGGATGTCTTTGCGCGCCTTGCGCAGGCCGACTTTCTTGCGCTCGACGATGCGCGCGTCGCGCGTCAGAAAACCGCCCTGGCGCAGCGGCGCGCGCAAATCCGCGTCGGACTGCAAAAGCGCGCGGGCGATGCCGAGGCGGATGGCGCCGGCCTGGCCGCTCGGGCCGCCGCCTTTGACGGTGATGTCGAAGTCGAATTTCTTCACCGCCGACACCGCCGCGAGCGGCTGCTCGACGAGCATGCACAGGGTTTCGCGCGGAAAGTATTCGCTGAACTTGCGCTGGTTGACGCGAATCTTGCCGGAGCCCGGGCGCATGAAGACGCGCGCCACCGAGCATTTGCGGCGCCCGGTTCCGTAATACTGCCGGCTGCCTTCGGCCATCAGTTCAGTATCTCCAGCGTGGCCGGCTGCTGCGCCTCGTGGCCGTGCTGTTCGCCGGCATAGACGCGCAGTTTGCGGAGCATCGCGCGCCCCAGCCGGTTTCTCGGCAGCATGCCCTTGACGGCGTATTCAATGGCGCGTTCGGGGTGTTGTTCCAGCATTTCTTTCAGCGATGTTTTTTTCAGGTTGCCGATGTGGCCGCTGTGGCGGTGGTAGAACTTGGCGTTTTTCTTGTCGCCGGTGACGGCGACGCGCCCGGCGTTGATGACGACGATGTGGTCGCCGGTGTCTATATGCGGCGTGAACTGCGGCTTGTGCTTGCCGCGAAGCCGCTTTGCAATCTCGCTGGCGAGCCGGCCGAGCGGTTTGCCGGTGGCGTCAATCAGATACCACTTGCGCTCGACTTCGCCGGGTTTGGCGCTGTAAGTCTTCATAAAAGGTCAGCCCCCGCTGTTCAGGGGGCGCCCATGATAGCCGAACCGCCGCCAATCGGCAAGGGGCCGGCGGGCGGGCCGGATGGCGGGTTTTCCGGCAGGCCGGGGCCGTCTTCCCCTATACTACCGCCGTGGAGAGGTACCGAAGTGGTCATAACGGCGCTGACTCGAAATCAGATGGTCGGTTTTTGCCGGCACGTGGGTTCGAATCCCACCCTCTCCGCCAAATTTTCTGCGGCTGGTCGGGAAGCCGCCATTGAACGCCTGAGGAGGTCATGATGAAAAACACGATGAAGAAACTGGCTGTGGCGCTTGCCGCTGTGGCAGCGGCGGGGTGCGGCTCATATGAGGATGAATTCTCCAAAAGCCGCTACGCGGCGGAGATGCAGGGCATGATGGATGTCTGCATGGCGATGCAGAAAAACGGCGAACTGCCCGGCATTGCCGGCGGTGAAAACCGCGCGCTGGAGTTTGCGACGGAGCAGATAGACTTCTCGGAAAAAGACGATGTCGGCTATCCGCTGCAAATCCAATGCATGATTTCCGGAGACGGGCAGGCGCAGACGTTCACCTTCAACCGGGAAACGGCGGACGCGGACTGGATGCTGATGCGGTAGGCGCCTGCGGCGTTGCGGCGCGGCTCAGAACATCCACTTCAGGCCCGCGCCGCCTTTGTAGTCGGAGTCGTAGAGCGCGGTCAGCGACAGGTTTTTGTTGAGTTCCCACGACAGGCCGACGCGGTACTCGTCGTCGTCCTTGAGTTCGTAGTGCCATTCCAGCATCAGCCGCGATGTCAGTTGCAGCGCGGATTTCAGTTCAAGGCTGGCTTCGTTGCCGGAGTCGAGCCGCAGGTCGGCGTCTATCAGCAGCGGCAGCGTGTAGTGCAGGCCGATGACGGCGTGCTTTTCCGGGTCTTCGTGGCTGTCTTCGCGTTCAAGGGTGGCGCCGATGTAGCCGTCGAGGAAGCGGCTGAAGTTTCTCCGGTAGAGAAAGTCGGCGTCGTAGGCCTTGTCGTAATCGTAATCGTAGTGGACGACGAAGGCGTTGCGCAGGTTGGAGGCGCGCAGGCGCCCGGCCGCCATCTGGCCGAGCACGGCGGCGTGGCCGGCGAAATGCCAGGCGTTGTCGTGCGCGATTTTCTCCCTCGTGCCGTCGTTGAACGACGATGAACCCTCGTAACTGATGACGCGCGCCATGCCTGTGTGCATGTGGTAGAGGTTGTGGCAGTGGAAGAACCAGTCCTTGTCTTCCTTCGCCTCGAACTCAATGACGGTTGTGCCCATCGGCGGCACATTGACGGTGTGTTTCAGCGGGCTGTATTCGCCCTGTCCGTTCAGAACCCGGAAGAAATGCCCGTGCAGGTGCAGGGGGTGGTTCATCATCGTCTCGTTCTCAAGCACAAGGCGGGTGTTTTCGCCCTTGCGGATGCGGATGCTGTCGGATTCTGAAAGCGTCTTGTCGTTGAACGCCCACACATAGCGCTCCATGTTGCCGGTCAGTTGCAGGCGCACCTCTCTTTCGGGCGCGCCGGCGGGCAGCGTTGTCCGGTTTTTCGCGCGCAGCGCCGAGTAGTCGGTGAGGTGCGCGACGACCGCGCCGCCGCTGTCAGGCCGCCGGTGGTGCGCGTGCATGTCGTGTTCGTCGTGCTCGTCTTGCATTTTGTGCGTGTCCGGCATGTCGTGTGCCTCGTGCATGTCGTGCGCTCCGTGCGCCTCTTGCATGTTTTGTGCTCCGTGCGTGTCATGCGCCTCGTGCGCGTCTTGCATGTCATGTGCGCCGTGCATGTCGTGCATATCGTGTGCGCCATGGTGCGCGTGGCTCATCCGGTACCAGTCGGGCATCGGGATATCCGGCGCCTGCACCCGTTCGCCGGCGCCGATGAAGGTGTTGCTGTAACCGGCGCCGTCCACCGAAGTCGCGCGCAGCGCGTAGGCGCGGCGCTGCGGTATTTCGACCACCACATCCCAGGTCTCGGCAATCGCGATGCGCAGGCGTTGCACCTTCCGCGGCTCGACATCAACGCCGTCGGCGGCGACGACGGTCATCGGCCCGCCGGCGAACTCGACATCAAAGTAACTCGATGCGGCGGCGTTGATCAGCCGCAGCCGGACGCGCTCGCCGGCGTCCGCCGCCAGCGTCTGCTCACGCTTGCCGTTGGCGAGGAACAGGTCGTAGCCGACATCGGACGGGTCCATCGGCCCCATGCGTATCCACGCCCCGTGCAGGCGGTTTTTGACCGCCGGCCAGCCGCGCGCCGCGACCCCGGCCCATGACTGCACGGTGTTTTTCTTGCGCGCGTAATAGTCGCCGTCTTTTTTCAGGTTGCGAAGAACCCGCGCCGGCGCCTCGTCGGTCCAGTCCGACAGCACCACGGCGTAATCGCGTTCGGCGGCGACGGTTTCCTTCTCGGGGTGAAAAATCAGCGCGCCGTAAATGCCGCGTTGTTCCTGCAGGCCGCTGTGCGAGTGGTACCAGTAGGTGCCGGCGTGGGTCACTTTGTACTGGTAGGTGAACGACGCGCCGGGGGCGATCGGCTGCGTCGTCAGCCACGGCACGCCGTCCTGGTCGTTGGGCAGCAGAATGCCGTGCCAGTGCACCGAACTCTCCTCGTCCAGCCGGTTGCGGAAAGTGACGCGCAGCGTGTCGCCGACGGCGGCCTCGATGGTCGGCGCCGGAATTTGGCCGCCGATGGCGATTGCCTGCGCCGGTTTGCCGGTGAAATGCACGGTGATGGTGTCGATGTCAAAGGCATACTCGACCAGCGCCGCCCGTGCGCCGTTCGCCGACAGCGCCGCCAACAGCGCCGCCGCAGCCATCGTGCGGAATGTTTTCATGGCCCCTGGATTATAACGCCGTTGCAGCGGCGATTGCGGGGCCGCGCCGCCCGTTTTCGGGCGGGGGGAGGTCAATGAAAACCCGCGCGCCGATCCCGGCGCGCGGGTTTTCGCGTTGGCGTCAGAGGTTGTAGCCCTTCTCGTCGTACTGGTTGATGTCGAGGCCCTCGGTCTCTTCGTCCTCGTCCACGCGCAGGCCCACCAGCATCTGCACGATCTTCAGCACAATCCAGGTGGCGACCGCCGTCCACACGAGAACCGCGGCCACGCCCATGAACTGGACGCCGAGTTGGCCGCCCATCGTCATGCCTTCGGCGTAACCGGCGCCGCCCCAGCTTTCGGCGACGAACACGCCGCACAGTATCGTGCCGAGCGCGCCGCCGACGCCGTGCACCGGGAACACATCGAGCGAGTCGTCAATCTTGAAGGTGCGCTTGATCATGTTGGTCGCGATGAAGCACAGCGTGCCGGCGCTGACGCCGATAATCAACGCGCCCAGCGGGCCGACAAAGCCCGACGCCGGGGTGATGGTGCCGAGGCCCGCGACCATGCCGGTCACGATGCCGAGCACGCTCGGCTTGCCGTGGCGCACCCACTCCAGCGCGGCCCAGGTCAGCGACGCCGCCGCGGCGCTGATGTGCGTGACCAGCATCGCCATGCCGGCGTCGCCGTTGGAGGCGACCGCGCTGCCGGCGTTGAAGCCGAACCAGCCGACCCACAGCATGCCGGCGCCCGCCACCGTCAGCGTCAGGTTGTGCGGCGGCATCGGCGTGCCGGGAAAGCCCTTTCTCTCCTTCAGCACCAGCGCCGCCACCAGCGCGGCGACGCCGGCGGTGATGTGAACGACGGTGCCGCCGGCAAAATCAAGCAGGCCGGCCTCGCCGAGCCAGCCGCCGCCCCACACCCAGTGGCACACCGGAAAATAAACCACCGTCAGCCACAGCAGGCTGAACAGCAGCATCGAGGAATACTTGATGCGCTCGGCGAAGCCGCCGACAATCAGCGCCGGCGTGATGATCGCGAAAGTCAGTTGAAACATCACAAACACCGTCTCCGGCAGCGTGCCGGAAAGGGCGTCGCGGCCAATGCCGGCGAGCCACGCCTTGTCCAGCCCGCCGATCCAGGCGTTGGCGCCGCCGCCGTCGGAAAACGACAGACTGTAGCCGTAAATCAGCCAGACAATCGAGGCCAGGCAGGTGATGGTGAAACACTGCATCAGCACCGACAGCACGTTCTTGGCCCGCACCAGGCCGGCGTAGAACAGCGACAGCCCGGGGATGGTCATGAACAGCACCAGCGCCGTCGAGGTCAGTATCCAGGCGGTGTCGCCGGTGTTCAGTTCCTGCGCCGAGGCCGCCGCCGGCAGCATCAGGCCCCACAAAATAACCGGTAATTTTTTCATTTCTGTCAGCCTCCTGTGTCAAATGGCGTCGTCGCCGACTTCGCCGGTGCGTATCCGCACGACCCGTTCCATGGCGAGGACAAAAATTTTGCCGTCGCCGATCTTGCCGCTGTTGGCGGTTTTGGAGACCGCCTCGACGACGGTGTCCACCTGGTCGTCGGTGACGGCGATTTCCAGTTTCAACTTGGGCAGGAAATCAACCACATATTCGGCGCCGCGGTAGAGTTCGGTGTGCCCCTTCTGGCGCCCGAATCCCTTGGCCTCGGTGACCGTCATGCCGCGCACGCCCGCTTCGGACAGGGCCTGCTTGACTTCCTCCAGTTTGAAAGGTTTGATGATTGCGGTAATCAACTTCATGCTTCACTCCTTCGGGCGGCGTTGAGTCGCGCCCCTGCCATGTAATAATCAAGAATTGTGCCAGCGAGAAAAAGGCCGCCCCGCCGCGGTTTCCGGCGGCGCCACAACACACGACAGCCCCCCACATGCCCCGCCGGATGCCGGCGGTGCGCCCCGACGGGGCAGGCCGGGCGGCGGCGCGGCGCTTAGCGCCAGCGGCGCAAGCCCAGGCGGCCCAGGATGCGTCTCGCCACCGACCGGAGGTGGGATACGCTGAAATGGGCCAGGATGTATCCGGGCCACAGCAGGGCCTTGTTCGGCAGCCCTTCGGCTTTGGCGATGTGCAGCCGCTGCATTCGCGGCGAGGTCATGCCGGTTCGATGGCGCGAAGTCCAGACGGGAAATTGCGCGCCGTCTGTATGCCAGCGTCCCGGCTTGAAATTCCTTTCACCGCTGAGACAAAAATCCAGGCCGTGTTTGACAAGCAGCAGCGTCGCGACAGACTGGTCGTGGCGGTGTTCGCGAAAATTCCCGTCGTTGGGTGCGACCGACTCCGAGTCATCCAGGTAGCGATAGTTGTTTTCGGTGCAGACGGCAAACCATTCCCGCGCCAGTTTAACCGTGGCTGCGGTTTTTTTCAGCAGCATGACACCGCATTCATGTTGAGCCTGTTCCACCATTTGCAGTTCCGGGTCCAGCCGCAGTATCGTGTCCATCTTGGTCCAGTGTTTGACGGGGTATTCGGATTGCGCCGCCACATGGAAAGTCACAACCGAGTGCCCGGCGCACATCTCAACGTACTCGGCCAGCCGCTGCCTGCCGTGCGGATTGAGTTCGCAGCCGGCGTCCACATAGAGCAGGATATCGCCTTCGCGCATCGTTTGCAGATGACGCAGTATCAGAAACGGCTTCCACAGCCAGCAGCCGTAGCCGCGCCGTTTATTGGCTTTGATGAAGGCGCCGTGCTCCCGCCGGAAGTCGGGGAAATCACGCCGGAGGCTTTCGTCGGTGTGGCCGGTGATTCCATCGAACAGGCCGAACGCCCGCGCTTCGCGGCAAACCCGCCGGACTGCGCGGCGGTACTTTCCGGCGCCGCCGCCGAATGTCATGAAGAAAATTTGTGGTTTCTGTTCCACCGGATTGCCCGCCAATCGCCGCCATAATAATGCATAATGCCGCTTTCACGGAGTTCACGAGTGAGCAGCATACGACCCAGCGGCCGCGCCGCCGACGAATTGCGCCCCGTTCGTTTCGAGCGCGGCTGCGCCGGCCACGCGCACGGCTCGGCGATGGCCTGCTTCGGCGCCACCCGCGTGCTGTGCACGGCGACCGTCGAAGAGCGGGTGCCGGCGTTTTTGCGCGGCGCGCGCCGCGGCTGGCTGACCGCCGAGTACGGCATGCTGCCGTGCGCGACCGCCCCGCGCACGCCGCGCGAGGCGGCGCGCGGGCGCCAGGGCGGGCGCACGCTGGAAATACAGCGCCTGATAGGCCGCTCGCTGCGCGCCTGCCTCGATCTCGCGGCGCTCGGCGAGCGCACCATCACAATAGACTGCGATGTCATCGAGGCCGACGGCGGCACCCGCACGGCGGCGATCAACGGCGGCTACATCGCGCTGCGCGACGCCGTCAGCCGCCTGCTGCGCGGCAAGCGCATTGAGCGCGACCCGGTGCACGGGCTGGTGTCGGCGGTGTCGGTCGGCATCTACAAGGGAACGCCGGTGCTCGACCTCGACTACGCCGAGGACTGCGAGGCGGAAACCGACATGAACATCGTCGTCAACGACGCCGGCCATTTCATCGAGGTGCAGGGAACCGCCGAAGGCCACGCCTTCGTGCGCGGCGAACTCGACGCGATGCTTGAACTCGCGCACATCGGAACGCGCGCGGTCACCGCGATGCAGCGCGACACGCTGGCCTCGTGACGGCGCCGCTGGTCGTCGTCGCCAGCGGCAACCGCGGCAAACTGCGCGAGTTGCGCGCGATTCTGCGCGGCCTGCCGTTCGCGCTGCGCCCGCAGTCCGATTTCGGCCTGGAAAGCCCCGAAGAAACCGGCTCCACTTTTGTTGAAAACGCCTTGCTGAAGGCGCGCCATGTCTGCCGCGAGACCGGCTTTGCGGCGATTGCCGACGACTCCGGCCTCGCGGTGGATGCGCTGGACGGCGCGCCGGGCATTCGCTCGGCGCGCTACGCCGGCGACGACGCCGACGACGCGCGCAATCTGCAAAAACTGCTGGCCGAACTGCGCGCCTTTCCCGACGACGCGCTGAGCGCGTGCTTTCATTGCGCCGCGGTCTGGTTGCGCGCGGCGGACGACCCGCAGCCGGTCGTGGCCGAGGCGCGCTGGTGCGGGCGCATCACGCGCGAGCCGCGCGGCGACCAGGGCTTCGGTTACGACCCGGTCTTCTACCTGCCGCAGCACCGCTGCACCGCGGCGCAACTGCCGCCGTCAATCAAGAACGAAATCAGCCACCGCGCACGCGCCTTCGGCGAATTGCGCGGGCACATGCAGGCGCCGGCCAATGTCGCGGCGCGCTGAAACATTGCCGCCGCTGTCGCTCTATGTGCACCTGCCGTGGTGCCTGTCGAAGTGCCCGTACTGCGACTTCAACTCGCACGCGCTGACGGCGCCGCTTGACGAACGCGGCTACATCCGGGCGCTCATCGCCGACCTTGATGCCGACCTCGCCGCCGGCGCGGACTGCGTTCAGGGCCGCAGTTTGTGCAGCGTCTTCATCGGCGGCGGCACGCCCAACCTGTTCAGCGCGGCGTCCATCGCGGCGCTGCTGCGCGAGGTTCGCGCCCGCATTCCGTTCACGCCGTCGTGCGAGATTACGCTTGAAGCCAACCCCGGCGCCGGCCACGGCGACCTCCGCGGCTTTCGCGACGCCGGCGTCAACCGCCTGTCGCTCGGCGCCCAGAGTTTTGACGATGCGATGCTGGCCCGCCTCGGGCGCGCGCACAGCGCCGCCGACATCGTGCAAACGGTCGCCGCCGCGCGCCGCGCCGGTTTTGACAACCTGAACCTGGACCTGATGTTCGGGCTGCCGGGACAGACGCCGCAACAGGGGCTGGCCGATGTCCGCCGCGCGCTGGCGCTGGCGCCGGAGCACCTGTCGTGGTACCAACTGACGATCGAGCCAAACACGCTGTTCCACGCCCGCCCGCCGGCGCTGCCGGACGATGACAGCGTGTGGCGTTTGCAGCGCGCGGCAACGGCGCTGCTGCACGAGCGCGGTTACCGGCGCTACGAAGTGTCCGCATACACGATGAAAAAAAGATGCCGCCACAATCTGAATGTCTGGCGCTTCGGCGATTATCTCGGCATCGGCGCCGGCGCGCACGGAAAATGGACGCGCGCAGGCAAAGTGGTGCGAACCCGCAAGCACCGCAACCCGTCGCGTTACATCGAGCGCGCACACGCCGGGCGCTGCTGCGTCGAGACGCGCGCCGTCGCCGTCGGCGACCTGCTGTTTGAGTTTCTGCTGAACGCGCTGCGCCTGACGCACGGTTTCCGGGCGTCATTGTTTCACAGGCGCACTGGCCTTGATGCCGGCCTGCTGGAACGGCGCCTCGCGCCGCTGACCCGGCGCGGCCTGATTGAGCGCCGCGGCGCCGCCGGGCGCCGGCGCTATGCGGCGACGCCGCTCGGCGCCCGCTTCCTGGACGATGTGCTCGTCGAGATTTTGCCGGAATCGCAACCCTTTGATTCAGCGACAACGAGCAGTTATGCACAAAGCGCCGGGGCCGCGCCGCGCGCGGTCGCGCTCGCACCGGTGAAACTTCCGGCGCCGCGGGAGACGACAAAAAATAATCGCCATATCAATAACTTGCACAAAAAGCCATTGGCGCGCGCCGTTTCGCCCATCCCTTTGAAAGACAAACAATTTGTGCCCGGCAAATAAATTTGTCCACAAAGTTATCCACAACCGCAAGCCCCGCCCCCGGCCTGTTCCCGCAGTTGCCGCGCCGCGCCGTTTTCGGTATCATGGCCGCCCATTGCGGAGAAAAAGCATGAAAGCAGACATTCACCCCGATTACCGCGAAGTCCAGGCGGTTTGCAGTTGCGGCAACCGTTTCACGGTTTATTCCACTTATTCCGGCGAGCAGTTGTCGCTGGAGGTGTGCGCCGCTTGCCACCCGTTCTACACCGGCAAGCAGAAAATCCTTGAAAGCGCCGGCCAGGTGGACAAATTCCGCCGCCGCTACGGCAAGAAAAAGCAAAGTTCGGACGCCGCGCCGTCCTGAACGCCGCCGCCGGACACGCAGGCCGGCAACCCCTGAATCGCGCTATTGCGGCGCGCCGAGTTGCAGCGCGCGGCGGCGCGAGTGTTCGCGTTCTTCGGCGTCGTCCGCGGCGAACGCCTCCCAGCCGCGCAGGTGGCGCAGCACCAGTTGCGCGAGAAAGTCGGCGTGTTCGGGCGCGTCGTTCAGCGCCTCGATGTAGCGCAGCCGCCCGCCGCCGGCGTGTTCAAACTGTTCGCGGTTTTGCATCGCAATCTCTTCCAGCGTCTCCAGGCAGTCCACCGCGAAGCCGGGGCAGAACACATCCACCGTGGCGGTTTTTTGCCGCGCCAGTTCGCGCAGCGTCTCGTCGGTGTACGGCCTGAGCCATTCGGCGCGCCCGAAGCGCGACTGAAACGCCACCAGCCACGCATCGTCCGGCAGTGACAGCGCGGCGGCGATCAGGCGCGCGGTCTTGCGGCACTGGCAGTGGTAGGGATCGCCTTTCAGCAGGTTGCGTTTCGGCAGGCCGTGAAAAGAGAACAGCAGTTTGTCGCCGGCGCCGTGCTCGTCGCGGAAAGCGCGTATGCGCCGCGCGCAGGCGTCAATGTAGCCCTGCTCGCCGCAGTAGTCGTTGACAAAGCGCACCTCCGGCAGATGGCGGCGGCGGCGCAGCACGCGGCCCGTCTCGTCGAACACCGCCGCCGTCGTCGTCGCCGAGTATTGCGGAAACAGCGGCACAATCAGCAGGCGGCGCGTGTTCAGGCGGTGCAGCCGGTCGAGTTCGCCGGCGAGGCCGGGGTGTCCGTAGCGCATCGCCGCGCGGACTTCGGCCTGCGGCCAGCCCGCGCCGCGCACGCGCTCGCCGACGGCGCGCGCAAGCGCGGTCGTGTGCACCAGCAGCGGCGAACCCTGCGGCGACCAGATGGCGGCGTAGGCCGCGGCGCTGCGGCGCGGCCTCAGCGGCAGCACCAGCAGGCGCAGCATCAGCCACCACAGCGGGCGGGGAATCTCGACGACGCGCGGGTCGGACAGAAATTCTTTCAGATAGCGCCGGACGGCGTTGGGCGTCGGCGCGTCGGGCGTGCCGAGATTGACCAGCAGGACACCGGTGCGCGCCGCGCTGCCGTGGCGGTACGGCGCGTCATTGCGCTCGTTCATCCGCCGTGCGCAGCCGGCTGCGGCGCGGGAAATGCGCCTTCAGAAACTCCATCTGGTCGGCCAGCACGGTGCGCGCTTGCAGATACACATATTCGGCGTGGGTCGGCACGAAAGGCACCGCGAGCAGTTTCATGCCCGCTTCCTCGGGCGTGCGCCCGGCCTTGTGGTTGTTGCAGCGTTTGCACGCGGCGACGACATTGCTCCACTTGTCCTTGCCGCCCTGGTTGAACGGCATGACATGGTCGCGCGACAGTTCGCGGCGTTTGAAATGCTCGCCGCAGTACATGCACAGAAAGGCGTCGCGCCGGAACAATGTCAGGTTGTTCAGCGGCGGCACATACTCAAGCCCGAGCCGCGGGTTTTTGCCGTAGGTGGCGATGATGGACTCCAGCCGGATGACGCTGCGTCGCCCGGACAAGGCGTTGACGCCGCCGCGTATCGTGAACAGCGGTTCGCCCGCGCTGTAGGCGACTTCGCCGAGATAGTAGAATCTCACGGCGTCGCGGTAGGTTATCCAGTCGAGCGGCATGCCGGAGACATCCACTCTCAGTATTTGCTGGTTGAGTCGGTCCATTGTCCTGTGGATTTGTCCTTCGGGAAAGCGTAGTATCCAGACTTTGCCGGCCGTGTCAAAGAGGCGCCCGGCGCGGCGGCCATGCCGTTTTTTGTAACTTGCTGATATAACGAATTTTCGGTTGCGCCCGGTTGCCATGTGTCCAATGCAGAAGCGGAGCGGGGGCGGCGTGCTTGCAGAATGGTTGGCGACAGACTGTCCACAATCTTTTCCACAGAAAATGTGGGTAATCGCCGGCGCGCGCCGCTTTGCCAATCTTGTCTTGTTGATGTTCCGATGACCGCCGAAACCATCCTGCGCGTCGCCATTCCGTCGGCTCTGCCGGAAAGCTTTGATTACCTCGCGCCGGCGGGCGTGTCCGCCGCCGCGTTGTCGCCGGGTATGCGGGTCGCCGTCCGGCTCGGCAGGCAGGCCCGCGTCGGCGTCATCGCCGAGGTCGCGGACGAGACCGCGGTGGCGCGCGAGCGGTTGAAATCCGTCGAGCGCGTTCTGGACGAATCGCCCGTTGTCCCGGCGCCGTTGTTCGGGTTGTTGCAGTGGGTCGCGCGTTACTACCATCAGCCGCTGGGCGGCGTGCTGCGAACCGCGATGCCGCTGCTGGCGCGCCGCGGCGCGGCGCCGCAAATTCCGCAGACTGTTTTCTGGGAATGTGTCGCGGGCGGTGAGCCGCCATCGCCGCGGGCCGTGAAGCAGCGGGCGCTGCTGGATTATCTGGAAGACGCCGGGCGCCTCGACGAGGCGGCGCTGGCGCGCCGGTTTCCGGATTGGCGCCCGGTGATGCGGCGCCTGCTTCATCGCCGCCTCGTCGCGCGCCATGAGGAGCCGGCGATGCCCGCGCCGGCGCCGCGCGCGCCGGGGCACCGTCTCAACCGCGAGCAGCAGGCGGCGGTGGACGCGGTGGCGGCGGGCTTCGGCGAATTTCACCGCCACCTGCTGGAGGGCGTCACCGGCAGCGGCAAGACCGAGGTGTATCTGGCGCTGTGCGAGCAGGCGCTGGAACGCGGCGAGCAGGCGCTGGTGCTGGTGCCTGAAATCGCGCTGACGGCGCAGACGGTCGAGCGCTTCCGCGCGCAGTTGCCGGGGACGGTTTGCGTGTTTCATTCCGGGCTGACCGACCGCGAGCGCTTTCACTGCTGGAGCGCCGCGCTCAGCGGCGACGCCGGCGTCGTCATCGGCACGCGCTCGGCGGTGTTTCTGCCGTTCAAACGCCTCGGTCTCGCGGTCGTGGACGAGGAGCACGATGCGTCCTACAAGCAAAGCGAGTCGTCTTTCCGCTACCACGCGCGGGATGTCGCCATCAAGCGTGCGCAAACCGGTTCGCTGCCGGTCGTCCTCGGCAGCGCGACGCCGTCGCTGGAGTCGCTGCACAACGCGCTCGAAGGCCGCTACGCGCGCCGCCATCTGACGCGCCGCGCCGCCGGCGCCGCGCCGCCGCGCTGGCGGGTGATTGACTTGCGCGGCAGCCGCCTTGAAGACGGCCTGTCGCCGCCGCTGCTGGCGGCGATGCGCGACCGCCTCGCCGCGCGCGAACAGGTGCTGCTGTTTCTGAACCGCCGCGGCTACGCGCCGGTGATGCTGTGCCGCGACTGCGGCGGCGCGCTGTCGTGCGCGCGCTGCGACGCCCGCCTGGTGTACCACCTGCGCGACGGGCGGCTGCACTGCCATCATTGCGGCGTGTCGTCGCGCCCGCCCGGCGCCTGCTCCGGCTGCGGCGGCGACATGCGGCTGGTCGGACTCGGCACCGAGAAGGTCGAGCAACATCTGACGCGGCTGTTCCCCGAAACCGGCATTGTGCGCATTGACACCGACGCGGTGCGGCGCAAGAACGAACTCGAGCGCCGCCTCGAGCGGGTGCGCAGCGGCGACGCCGGCATCGTGCTGGGGACGCAGATGCTGACGAAGGGCCACCACTTTCCGGCGATGACGCTGGTCGGCATCGTCAACGCCGACCAGAGTTTGTTCGCCGCCGACTTCAGGGCCATCGAGCGCCTCGGCCAGTTGATTGTGCAGGTCGGCGGGCGCGCCGGGCGCGGCGGCGCCGCCGGCGAGGTGATGCTGCAAACCCACCACCCGCACCATCCGCAACTGCAAGTGCTGCTGAAAAGCGGCTACGGCGCGTTCGCGCTGCAACTGCTGCCGCAGCGCGAGGCGGCGCAACTGCCGCCGTACCGCCACCTCGCCGTCATCCGCGCGCGTTCCGCCGGCAGCGGCGAAGCCGCCGCCTTTCTCGACCTCGTGCACCGTTCCTCGGAGGAATTCGCGCGCCGGCATGCGACGCAGGTGTTTCCGCCGGCGCCGATGATGATGGAGAAAAAAGCCGGGCACTACCGCGCGCAACTGCTGCTGAGCGCCGCCGCCGCGCACTCGCTCAACGCCTGCCTGGCGGCGCTGCTGCCCGTCGCCGCGCGTCTCGCGCGCCGCCGCAAGGTGCGGTGGCATGTGGATGTGGACCCGTGCGAGGCCGTCTGACGCGGGCCATGCGATAGAATAGCGCGGTGTTTTTCTTTCCGTTGTTCGACGACAACCCGACCCGGCGGCGGCCGCTGGTGTGCTGGTTTGTCATCGCCGCCTGCGTCGCGGTGTTTTTGTGGCAGTCGGCGCTGCCGCCCGCCGCCGCCTACGCCGCGGTGCTCGCCTACGGCATGATTCCGGCGGCATTGTTCGGCGACGCCGCGGCGCAGGCGCTTCCGGCGTGGACGACGCCGCTGTCGTCCATGTTTCTGCACGGCGGCTGGATGCACCTGATTGGCAACATGGTGTATCTGTGGATCTTCGGCGACAATGTCGAGGACAGCATGGGGCGTTTGCGTTTTGTGCTGTTCTATCTCGCCTGCGGCGTCGCCGCGGCGATGACCCAGGTCGTCGTGGACCCCGGTTCGCAGATTCCGCTGATTGGCGCGTCGGGCGGCATCGCCGGAGTGCTCGGCGCGTACCTGGTGCTGCACCCGCGCGCCAATGTGCGCGTGTTCATGTGGTTTTTCATCATCATCCAGATGATCAATGTGCCGGCCTTCATCGTGCTCGGCGCGTGGATTGCGCTGCAATTCCTGAGCGCGCCGGCGGCGCTCGCGGCGGACGGCGGCGTCGCCTATTTCGCGCACATCGGCGGCTTCGTCGCCGGCATGGTGCTGGTGCCTTTTTTCCGCCGCCGCGACATTCCGCTGCTGGGCGCGCCGCGCAGCCGCAGCTGGAGCCATCACGCCGGCGTCACCCGCGACGAGATACGCTACGCGGTCGCAAAAAACCGCGAACGCCGCCCCGACTGACCGGCAAAGGCATCCGCCGGGCGGCGGTCGCCGCGCCGGGTTGCCGGTGCGCGCAAAACGCGGCGCTTGAAAAGTCGCCGGCGATTCGTATAATGAGCCGCCATTTTGAGGACTCTTTATGCCAAGTATTCGAATCAGGGAAAACGAGCCGTTTGACATCGCCTTGAGGCGGTTTCGGCGCGTCTGCGAGAAGGCCGGCATCATGGCCGAGGTACGCAGGCGCGAGTATTACGAAAAGCCGACGGCGGCCCGTAAACGCAAAGCCGTGGCGGCCGTCAAGCGCCATCTGCGCCGCCGTTCGATGATCTCCCGCAGAACCCGCCGTTACTGAATGAAATCGCGCATCGCGGACGACATGAAAGCCGCGTTGAAATCCGGCGACAAGCGCCGGCTCGCGGTGCTGCGCCTGATGCTGTCCGACATCAAGCGCGCCGAGATTGACGCGCGCGCCGAACTCAATGAGGCCGCGATCCTCGCCGTCCTCAACAAGATGGCGAAGCAGCGCAAGGAATCCATCGGCCAGTTCGCCGACGCCGGGCGCGACGACTTGCGCGAGCAGGAACAGTTTGAACTCGGCGTCATCGGCGATTACCTGCCCGAGCCGCTGTCCGGCGACGAACTGGCGCGGCTGGTCGAGCGCGCCGTCGAGCAGACCGGCGCCGCCGACATCAAGGCGATGGGCAAGGTGATGAGCGCCGTCAAGACCCTCGCCGAAGGCCGCGCCGACATGGCCGAAGTCAGCCGCCTCGTCAAGCAGCGCCTGTCGGCGCCCTGAACGCCGCGCCGCGCGCGCCGCGCCGTGTTGCGCCGTGTTGCGCCATGCCGCGCCGTATCGCGCCGTGCCACAATCCGCGCCGGCGCGTTCATTCCTGTATGATGAACATCGCAGCCGCGAGAACCTGACATGTCCGACCCGATGCAATTCCTGAACCTGCCGCGCCAAAGCCCGGCCAAGACCGCGGTGGAGATGCGCCTGCGCGAGTGGGACGAGATTTACGGCCAGTTCGACCCGGAGCAGGCGGCGCGCCAGTCCGGGCGCTGCCTCGCCTGCGGCAATCCCTACTGTGAGTGGAAGTGCCCGGTTCACAACTACATCCCCGACTGGCTCAAACTGATCGAGGAGGGCAATTTGTTCGAGGCGGCGGAACTGTCGCACAAGACCAATTCGCTGCCGGAGATTTGCGGGCGCATCTGCCCGCAGGACCGGCTGTGCGAAGGTGCCTGCACATTGAACGACGGTTTCGGCGCGGTCACCATCGGCGCGGTGGAAAAGTACATCACCGACGAGGCGCTGAAGGCGGGGTGGCGCCCCGACCTGTCCGGCGTCGAGGCCACCGGCAAGCGCGTCGGCATTGTCGGCGCCGGCCCCGCCGGGCTGGCCTGCGCCGATGTGCTGGCGCGCAACGGCATTGAGGCCGTCGTCTATGACCGCTACCCGGAAATCGGCGGCCTGCTGACCTTCGGCATCCCGCCGTTCAAACTGGAAAAACACATCGTGCGCACGCGCCGCCAACTGCTGGAGGAGATGGGCGTTCAGTTTCGCCTTGAGACCGGCGTCGGCGACGACATCCCGTTTCAGGCGCTGCTCGACGAGTACAACGCGGTTTTTCTCGGCATGGGAACCTACACGCCGATGCGCGGCGGCTTTCCCGGCGAGGACCTGGCCGGCGTCCACGAGGCGCTGCCGTACCTGGTGTCGAACATCAACCGCCAACTCAACTACCGCGACGACCTCGCGGAATTCGCCGGCATGGAAGGGCGCCGTGTCGTCGTGCTCGGCGGCGGCGACACCGCGATGGACTGCGTGCGCACCGCGGTTCGCCAGCGCGCGGCGTCGGTCGCCTGCGTCTATCGCCGCGACGAGGACAACATGCCGGGTTCGCGCCGCGAAGTCGCCAACGCGAAGGAGGAGGGCGTGCGCTTCGTCTTCAACCGCCAGCCGACCGCCATCGCCGGCGGCGCCGGCGGCGTCGAGGGCGTGCGCGTGGCCGAAACCCGCCTCGGCGCGCCCGACCGGCGCGGGCGGCGGCGCCCCGAAATCGTCGCCGGCAGCGAGCAGACCATCGCCGCCGACCGCGTCATCGTCGCCTTCGGCTTCAGGCCCAGCCCGCCGCCGTGGTTTTCCGATTTCAACATCGCGCTTGATAACGACGGCAAGGTCATCGCGCCGGCGCGCGGCGACTTCCCGTTCCAGACGGCCAACCCGAAGGTGTTCGCCGGCGGCGACATGGTGCGCGGCTCGGACCTGGTCGTCACCGCGGTGTTCGAGGGCCGCGAGGCGGCGATGGGAATCGCCGACTACCTGCAAGTCGCCTGAGCGGCGCGATGGCCGCCGCCAACGACCGCCTGCTCCGCGCGCTGCGCCGCCGCCCGGTGGACGCGACGCCAGTGTGGCTGATGCGCCAGGCCGGGCGCTACCTGCCCGAGTACCGCCGCGTGCGCGAACAGGCCGGCGACTTCCTGACGCTGTGCAAGACGCCGGAACTGGCGTGCGAAGTCAGTTTGCAGCCGCTGCGGCGCTACCCGCTCGACGCCGCCATCGTCTTCTCCGACATCCTGACGATTCCCGACGCGATGGGCCTCGGCCTCGGTTTCCGCGAAAACGAAGGGCCGTTCTTTGCAAGGCCGCTGCGCGACGACGCGCAAATCGCCGCGCTGCGCGCGCCCGACCCCGGCGAGGATTTGGGCTATGTGACGGAGACCGTGCGCCTGGTGCGCCGCGAACTCGGCGGGCGCGTGCCGCTGATTGGCTTCTCCGGCAGCCCGTGGACGCTGGCCGCGTACATGGTCGAGGGGCGTTCGTCGCGCGACTTCACCGCCGTCAAGCGATTGATGTTCGACCGCCCCGAATGCCTTGAAAAACTGCTCGCGGTGCTGGCCGATGCGGTGACCGCCTACCTCGTCGCGCAGATGGACGCCGGCGCCGATTGCGTGATGATCTTCGACACCTGGGGCGGCGTGCTGTCGGGCGGCGATTACCTGCGCTTTTCACTGGAACCGGTGCGGCGCATCGTCGCCGCGCTGAAACAGCGCCGCGACCGCCCGGTGATTCTGTTCACAAAGGGCGGCGGCGCGTGGCTCGAGGCGATGGCCGACACCAACTGCGACGCGCTCGGCCTGGACTGGACCGCCGCCATCGGCGACGCCCGCCGCCGCGTCGGCGACCGCGTCGCGCTGCAAGGCAACCTCGACCCGGCGGCGCTGCTGGCATCCGAACAAACCATCCGCGCCGAAACCCGCAAAATCCTGGCCGCCTTCGGCACCGGCCCCGGCCACATCTTCAACCTCGGCCACGGCGTCCTGCGCCAAACCGACCCCGGCAAAGTCGCCGTGCTGGTGGACGAAGTCCACGCCGCGCGCGCCTAAAACAACCCCTTCAACTTGCCGGGTGATTCGCCGTTCGGCGACAGTTGCGTGATTTTTTTCGGCAGGTGGCGCAGGCGGAAGGTTTCGCTGACGGCGTTGTCGTCGCCGGGGTGGGCGAGCAGGCCGTTGGCGGGATCAATGCGCGCCGAGACGATGTTGGGCGGCTTGTAGTAGGCGCGTTCGGGCCGGTCTTCGAGGGCGCCGCGCATGAAATCAATCCACAGCGGCAGCGCCGCGACGGCGCCGGTCTCGCGCGCGCCGAGCGGGCGGTGGTCGTCAAAGCCGACCCACACGGTGCAGACGATGTCGCGGTTGAAGCCGGAGAACCAGGCGTCGCGCTGCTCGTTGGTGGTGCCGGTCTTGCCGGCGATGTCGCCGCGCCCGAGCGCGCGCGCCTTGCGCCCGGTGCCGAAGCGGATGACATCGCGCATCATGCTCGTCATCTGCCACGCGATGTCCGCCGGAATCGCCTGCGGCGCGTATTGCGTGTTCGGCATCTCCACCGGCACCGCCAGCCCGGCGTCGCTGCCCTCGCTGCGGTTTTCGTGGAGTTCGCAATCCTCGGTGCACAGTTTCAGCGGCTGCGCCTCGGACACGGTCTCGTCGAGCACGCTGACTTTGTCCACCAGGTAGGGCGCCGGCAGAAACCCGCCGTTGGCGAAGGCGGCGTAGCCGCGCGCGATTTCCAGCGGCGTGGCGGCGCCGGCGCCGAGCGCCAGCGTCAGGTTGTGCGGCTGGTTGGCGCGCTCGAAACCGAAGCGGCGGATGTAGTCGAGCGTCTTGTTGATGCCGATGCGGTCCACCAGTTTCACCGACACCAGGTTGCGCGAGAACTTCAGCGCCTCGCGCAGCCGCGTCGGCCCGTAGAACTTGCCGCTGTAATTCTGCGGGCGCCAGTCGCGGTTGTTGGGGTCGGTGAAGACGACGGGCGTGTCCTTGACGACGGTCGCCGGCGTGTAGCCTTCGTTGAGCGCGGCGGAATAGATGAAGGGCTTGAAATTGGATCCGGGCTGGCGCCGCGCCTGAATCGCGCGGTTGAACTTGCTGTGGTAGAAGTCAAAGCCGCCGGCCAGCGCCAGAATCGCGCCGCTGCCGGCCTCGAGCGCGACCAGCGCGCCGCTGACGGCGGGGATGTGCGCGAGGCGCGGCGTCTCGCCGGTGCGAACGCGCACGACATCGCCGGCCTGCGCCACCGCCGCCGCGGTTTCGGGGCGCGCGCCCATGCCGCCGCGCGCGAGCCGGAGCCGCGCCCAGCGCCACGCCGCCTTGTCGAGGCGCACGGCGTCGCCGCCTTTCAGCGCGATGTGCAGCGCCTCGTCGTCGGCGCCGACGACGATGCCGGGCTCGAGGCCGCCGACGCCCGGCAGCGCCGCGAGTTCGCGTTCAAGCGCCGCCGGCGATTCCAGCACGGCGGCGTCCACCCGGCCCTCGGCGCCGAGCCAGCCGTGGCGTTCGCCGTAGGCCAGCAGCCCGTCGCGCAAACTGGCCTGGGCGCGGCGCTGCATCGCCGCGTCCACCGTCGTGCGCACCTTGAAACCGCCGGTGTAGGCTTCGCGCCCGTGGCGCTCGACCATCTCGCTGCGGATCATCTCGGCGATGTAGGGCGCGTTGAGTTCAATCTTCAGGCTGTGCGGCGTCGCCGAGACCGTCTCGTTGACCGCCGCGAGATATTCCTCCGGGCTGATCATGTCGAGTTCGCGCATCCGTTTCAGCACATAGTTGCGCCGTTCCAGCGCGCGCTCCGGATTGACCAGCGGGTTGGCGCTTGAGGGCGACTTCGGCAGCCCCGCCAGCATCGCGACCTGCGCCAGCGACAACTCCGAAATGCCCTTGCCGTAATACACCTCCGCCGCCGCGGCGACGCCGTAGGCGCGCTTGCCGAGAAAGATTTTGTTCAGGTAGAGGCCGAGTATCTCCTCCTTGTTGAACAGCCGCTCGATGATCAGCGCGAGAAAAATTTCCTTGATCTTTCTTTCAAAGGTGCGCTGGTTGGTCAGAAAGAAGTTGCGCGCCAGTTGCATCGTGATGGTGCTGCCGCCCTGCGTCTTCTGCCCGGTGCGTATCAGTTCCAGCGCCGCGCGTATCAGGCCGGCGTAGTCCACGCCGGGGTGCTCGAAGAAACGGTCGTCCTCGGCGGCGAGGAAGGCGTTGATCATCCGCTGCGGCACCTCGCCGGTGGTGACCGGTATGCGCCGCTTGTCGCCGAACACCGCCATCAGTTCGCCGTCGCGCGCATAGACCCGGAGCGGCGTTTGCAGTTGCACATTGCGGATGGTCTCGACCGCCGGCAGGTCGGAGGCGACCATCAGGTAGGCGCCCGCCGTCGCGATGGTGAGCAGCACGAGCAGCGAGAAAAACAGGCCCGCCGCCACAAAGAGGATTTTGCGATACACTTTCAACCGTGCCAGACTTGCCACCATGGACAAGGCCGCAAGTCGGGGCAAATTGTAACACAATGAGGCAACGCAATATTTTTCTGGTCGGGCCGATGGGCACGGGCAAGACCGCCGTCGGCGCCGCGCTGGCGGCGCGGCTGGGCCGCCCGTTTCACGACACCGACGCGCTGGTTGTGAGCGCCGCCGGCCTCGACATTCCGGCGCTGTTCCAGACCGAGGGCGAGGTGCGCTTCCGGCTGCGCGAGGCCGCCATCGTGCGCGAACTCGCCGCCGCCGCCGGCATCGTCGGCGCCACCGGCGGCGGCTGCGTGCTGCTCGAGGAAAACCGCCGCCTGCTGAAGGACGGCAACCTGGTGGTGTATCTGCGCGCCGGCCTCGACAACCGCGTCGCGCGCATCGGCGACGCCGAAGACCGGCCGCTGCTGCCCGGCGGCGATTTGCGCGCGGCGCTGAAGTTGCTCGACGACGAACGCGAGCCGCTCTACCTGGAAGTGGCCGACTGCACCGTCAACAACGACGGCACGGTCGAGGCGGCGGTGGACGCGGTTGTGCGCGCCGCCGGCCTGCAACCGCCGCGATGAAAACGCTGACGGTGGAACTGGCCGACAGGCGCTACCCGGTGCACATCGGGCGCGGGCTGCTGGCCGGCGCCGGCGGCTGCCTGCGCGAGTGCCTGCCGGGGCGGCGCGCGGTTGTCGTGACCGACGATGTCGTCGCGCCGCTGTATCTCGACGCGCTGCTGCGCGCGCTGGCGTCGCCGCCGGCCTTCGACACCGTCGTCATCGAGATCGCGCACGGCGAGGAGCACAAGAATCTGGCGACATTCGAGCGCATCTGCACGCGCATGCTGGAGTGCGGCATTGGCCGCGACGGCGCCGTCGTCGCGCTCGGCGGCGGCGTCGTCGGCGACCTTGCGGGTTTCGCCGCGGCGGCCTACCAGCGCGGCGTCGCCTTCGCGCAGGTGCCGACGACCCTGCTGGCGCAGGTGGACTCGGCGGTCGGCGGCAAGACCGGCGTCAACCACGCGCTCGGCAAGAACATGATCGGCGCCTTCCACCAGCCGTGCTGCGTCGTCTCCGACCTCGACACGCTCGACACGCTGCCGGCGCGCCATTACACCGCCGGCCTCGCCGAAGTCGTCAAATACGGCCTGATACTGGACGCCTCTTTCTTCGACTGGTGCGGGCGCAACCTCGACGCGCTGCTGGCGCGCGACGAACAGGCGCTGACATTTGCAATCCACCGTTCCTGCCAGATCAAGGCGGCGGTCGTCGCCGACGACGAACTGGAGCGCAGCGGCCGCCGCGCGCTGCTGAACCTCGGCCACACCTTCGCCCACGCCATCGAGACCGGCTTGGGTCACGGGCGCTGGCTGCACGGCGAGGCGGTCGGCTGCGGGCTGGTGCTGGCGGCGCGGCTGTCGGCGCGCCTCGGCCTGATGGACGGCGCCGAGGCGCGGCGCGTTGAGGGCGTCGTCGGGCGCCTCGGACTGCCGGTCGAGAAGCCGGCGGCGCTGGACGCCGCGGCGATGCTTCAGCGCATGTCGCTCGACAAGAAAAACCTCGGTGGCCGCACCCGCCTGGTGCTGATGCGCGGCCCCGGCGAAGCCTTCGTCAGCGACGACACCGACCCCGCCGAAGTCACGGCGGTGCTGAACTGAACATCGCGCGCGGCGACGCGCACGACAACGCGTACAAAAAAAGGCCGCGCCCCGGAGGGCGCGGCCTTTCGGCAATGGCCGGCCGAATCAAGTGCAAATGTTGACGTTTGTCAGGATTCCGGCGCCGCCTTCGCTGCCTGTGTGGCCGGTTTTGACACCGAGTCCGATGGCGGTTCCGATACCGGCGATGCCGGCGCCGACGGTGCCGCCTACAATGACCGCGCCCGCGATGACCGCGCTGAGGCTGGCCCCGACACCAACCGCGAGGCTCACGGAGCCAATGCCGATGGTCGCGCCGATTGAACCGAGGGCGAAGGCAATCAGCCCGG